>CACXGE010000149.1 GCA_902767135.1 uncultured Lachnospiraceae bacterium
ATGCTTACGCATGAAAATTGCCCGATTTTTGTAAAATGCACATTTTCTTACGGTCTCAGCAGTAAATGCTGAGACCTGTACTGAATAATTGCAATTTATCTTATAATTTTTTAATCACAGCTTTTTTCGTTAATCCCTTTTTGTTAATAAATTTTTTGTATTTTTTCATTACACTGGATTTCACTTTTACTGTTGGTTTTCTATAAATATTCTTAAATGCCGATGCACCTACTGTACTGCTTTTCAGTTTCGTAGATTTGACGGTAATCGTCTTTAACTTCTTACAATTGTAGAACGCTTTCTTACCAATGCTCTTTACTCCTGTGTTAATGGTAATCTTGGTCAAACTGCTACATCTATAGAATGCGCAAGAACCAATGGATGTAACCTTGGTGTTAATGGTAATTGTCTTTAACTTCTTACAGTTATAGAACGCTCTGCTACCAATGGTCTTTACATTCTTTGCACCCTTAACAGTTGTAAGAGACTTACAGTTTTCAAATGCTTTCGCACCAATCTTTGTAATATTTTTTCCAATGGTAATATTCTTTAATTTTGTATTTCCCTTGAATGCACCATCTTTAATCGCAGTAACCTTGTACACTTGATTTTGAATTACCACAGTATCTGGAATTACCACGGTTTCCTTATCAGTAATAACTCCTGTAAACTCAACTTCTTTCACCTTTGCGCTCGAAGATACCACCTTATATCCACAATTTCCACCATTGTCTGGCATCACCTCTGCTCCCACTGGAACTGTTGGTTTTTCTGTTGGTTTTGCTGTTGGCTGTGGTGTTTTGGTCACTGGTTTCGGTGTATTGGTTGCTCCACCTGGCTTTTTCGTTGGTGTTGCCGTAGGTTTTGCTGTTGGTTTTACTGTCAATTTTGCCGTAGGCGTTGGTGTTTTGGTTGCTGGAATACCGGTAATAATCGGTTTCTCTGTAATATCCGGTGGTAAAGTAAGTTTTGGTGTCGGCGTATTGGTTACGTTTGGTTCCTTTGTGGGTTTTGGTGTCGCATCCGCTGGCATTTCAATCTTATGCTGCATCGTATAGTAATTTGAAAATCCTGTGTTTGACTGGTCAACTACATAAACCTGGAATGTATACTTTCCTTCCTCTTCTGGAACAAAGATAACCTCATTACCTTCCTCGTAATTCTGAATAATAACTTCTTCGCCGTTTAGTTTGTAAGTAAACATATACTTTACTGTTCCAATGCCTTCTTCTGTCTCCGCCTTTAATTTATAAGGCGTTCCCACATACCCTGCTTTTTGTGTATCTGTTGTCAATGCACTCACAATAAATGATGTGATTCTCAGATTTGACTCTGGTGCCGCTGTAGGTGCCAAGGTAGGATTTGGAATATCTGTCACCTGACCCACGGTTGGGATTGGTGTGTTTGTCACACTGCCCCCCTTACTTTCAATATCGTAATCTTTACTTACTTCTTTGGTGTTTCCCTTGGCATCTGTTACCACTACCTTAATCACATGAGCTCCTGCTGTTGCTCCGGACCAGGTACACTTGCTTTCTGTTCCTTTGTAAATAGATGTTCCATCTACCAGGAACTCATAACCTGTAATCTTTTCACTGCTGTTTACCTTTGCTTCCAAAGTAAGCTTGGTACTGTCATACTGTGGTGCAGAACGGTCTGCTCCAAAGTTTACAGTGATTTCACCTGCTGGCAATGTTGGGTTTGGTTTCTCTGTTGGAGTACCTGCCTTGGTTGGCTCTGTTGTTGCTGTAGGTGCTGGTGTGTTGGTATTCTTTGGCGGTGTGGTAACAATCACTCCTGCCTTTCCTATATTTGCAAATGCTGTGGCAATATGATCTTCATCACTCTTTTCAAAGCTGTTATTCTCCTGTGAACCTGCAGTGTCATCCAAATCTGCCTGGTCATTCATAGATACATCATATGGAAGGCAATCCATACCTGACTTTCCACTGGTTGCAACCAAGAGCACTCCTACCCCGTTAGCTTCCACATCGCTTGCTGTAATTCCCAGTTCTTCCAATGGAATGGCTATTTCATAGTGATAGTCCATCTTACTACTGTCATGACCCTTTTGGTTAAAATCAACCCATGCCGCAGAATTATTACAAACATCACCAACTACACGTTTATTATTGGCACCATAAGCCCCATCAATACCCATTACAGTTTTACTAACAATCTCCATTCCATAGCCAAACTGTATTCCGGATTTTCCTGCATTGGCCTTTCCACCACCTGCTTTACTATAAAGCTCTGTTAGATTTAATCCTGTGCTATCACCACCATACACGTATGGTCCGTTAGCTCCATTGGTAGAAATGGCAATTAAACGGTTAAAGCTGTTTTCAAATGTAATTCCTGAATCCCAGATAGTTCCACCAGTCTGTGTTTTTCCTTTATTGCCAATTGCATCCGTTTTTCCTGTATTAATAGCAATAAAGAATGGAATATTCATATTCAGGAACATGGTTCCCTGTGTTAATGGGAAATTATCATCTGGTGCTACCACATCCTGCACATTTGTCATTTCCCACATTAAATAAAGATTGCTATCATCATATGCACCGTATAATGCATATGCATCAATTCCTACCTCATACATTGAGTTCGGACGATATACACGCGGGTCATCATTGGCGGCTCCCTGGGCAATCAACATACTGGAATCCCAGTCTGAAATAGACTTATCCACTGTAATTGTCTTTTTGGCACCCACACCTTTTGCATTGATTGCGTACTGTGAAGCAAGCTCACTGTTGGATGCATTTACCTGTGCCTCTTTTACATCTGTGGTAGAGTTGGTGGCCGCAGTCTTTACATCTGCCACAAACTCTTTGTTATATGTAAATGTCTTGCTTTCATCACCTACAGTTACTTTCAAACTTACCTTGCTGTCTGCAATCTTACCCTTACCGATGACTACACTGGCTGTTCCTGTGAATTCTTTCACCGGACCATCATCCACACTGTAGGTTCCCTTGGCATTATTTGCTGCGGTAACCTTTACCGTCTTGGTCTCTGTTGGAAAGCTGGAGCCGTCTGCAAAGTCCACACTGATCTTTCCACTAGGGTCTGGAGTAACTGTTGTCTCTCCTTTGGTTGGACTTGGTGCCGCTGTATTGGTTGGCTTTGGTGTGTTGGTTGGTTTTGGTGTATTTGTAGCCTCGATTACATCTACCGGTGTCCAGGTTCCATTGTCATAGGTATATGCTTTTCCACTGGCATAATCATATCCACAACTTTTTCCTGGTTCATCTACTGGTGTCTGCTGTGCATTCTCAGATTTTCCATCATTAAAGATAACCTTACACTTTGAAACACTATCATCCACTTTGTAGGAATATACACCGTTGCCTTCATCTGTCATTTCCGTTCCAGGCCATTTTCCTGCAACCGGACTTGCCGTTGTCCCCTCAACATATGCATATATGCTTGCTTTGCTCCAAGTCGAAGGTTTTGTAAAATAAATGGTATTCTTCGCAAGCTTTCCGGCTTCCTTCTTTGTGTAAGTATAAGTCTTGTCAAATGGTGTAGTTCCTTCTTCTCCTTCTGCGTGAACCGTTACCTTGATAGAATTTCCGAAATCCACACCTTCACCAATGGTAATCTCCTTACTTCCTGTAAATTCCACTGCTTCTCCATTGTCAATCTTGTAGGTTGCTTTTGTGGCATTACTTGCTGTTAAGGTAATTTTCTTGGTATCTGTAGTGAAACTGCTGTTATCTGCTAAAGATACTGTTACGCTTGGATCCTTGGTAATAGAACCGGCATTGTAAATAACAGCAACCTTACCACCATCTAGTTTACCAGAAATTTTTCCACCGGATACGGTAAATTCTCTTCCTGAGACCTGATCAGTATAAGTTCCATTTGCAAGAGAAGTCTCATTATTAATCTGGGTCTCTCCTCCCAAGTTGATAATACAGGTTCCCTTAGTTCCTCTGTCAATCTGTAATATCTCATTATTTCCATTTGGATTTCTTAAAGTCTCGCCTTCGCCTGCCATGGCATTTCTAAAGAAGTTCACTGCAGCTACTTCCGGGTCCTTATACATATCATCGCCCTTGGCTCCAAGTACGTTATTTCCCCACCAGTTTCCCTGGGAACCATTAGAACCATCCGGACGACTCATCCACAAAGGCACACCATCTTTACGAGCCGCAATAATTGCCCATGCCATACGAATCTGCCAATCTGTCATCCAGCCGGATTCATGACCATTACAATAGGTATCATGGGATTCTACCCAGCTGACTACCTTCTCTGGATTGGAATGAGACCAATTAGAAATTTTCCCTGTGCTGAAATTCTTATTTTTGATAGCATCTCTTAAAGTACCGCCGTAATTGCTGGCTGTTTGATACATATAATTCGCATATTCCTCAGTAGGAACATTGTCTCCCTGTAAGACTTCACCATAAATAAATATCTGATCTGCGTTTTTCAGCGACACACCCTTGACTGACTTCTTACCAGTAGCCACATCCCAGAAATCGTTGGTGCCACGGGTATTGGTAGAATCCAATCCCCAGGATTCATCCTTATGTACACCGATGTGCTTTGCTGTGTCGTATCGGAAACCATCACAACCTAAATCAATCAAATCATTACAGTATTTTAAGTAATATGCCTGGAATCCCTCGTCCTCTGTGTTAACGTCCGGAAGTCCTCCCATTTTACCAGTGGTACATTCCAGACGGTTACCCCAGTTACTGATATTTGGAGTTCCCATTTTACCATTTTCATGATACAGAGAACCAGAAGCACAATTTTTAAGTCCTTGTCCGACCCTGGCTAAATCCGGTGTGGTGTGATTTGGAATTACGTCAGTAATAATTTTAATACCGTACTTGTCTGCCTCGTCACACATTGCTTTGTAATCCTCTGCCGACCCCAACTGATAGTTACCAATGGTCCAGTCTGTTGGCTGGTAATGCCACCACCAGCACCCATTGGAGCCATCGTAATCTGTTCCCTGATTCGGGTCATACAATTTCATCTGTGGATGACTGTCGTTACATGCATTTGCCGGCGAAGTCTGTACTGTGGTATATCCTGCTTCTGCGATATCCTTCATATTTTCTTTGATTGTCTTAAAGGACCAGCAGAATGCATGAAGTATAACACCATCCTTTGTACTTCCTGCCAAACCATTGGACGCAGCAATTTCCTCCTCCGTAACATCTGTCTCCTCTTCTTTGGCGTCCATTTCAACCTGTACCTTGTCCGCTTGTGTCACATCCTGTTTCGCATAGGAAATTCCCAGGGTAGCCCCCAGGTCTCCAAACACCATGGACAATGCCAAGGCAGCACAAAGTGTAGCTTTAAAAAATTTGAATATACGCTTTTTATGCATTTTTCTTCCTCCTTTATATATTTTAACTAAATATAACAGTATCATAACATATTTTATTCACATTTTATACACATTATTACTCACATAGTTAATTTTCTCCATTTTTACCTAAAAAAATACACAAAAAATGATTATTTTTTTCTTTCTCTGTTAAAATTTCCCATAAAATGAAGACTTTCAAAGCAGGGTATTTTTTCACCCCCTCCTTATTTTTAAGCAATTTTTCTACTTTTTGTGCACATTGTATAGGCACAGTTTTCTTAGTTTCGTAAAAAATATTTTTTCACCTTTTCCCATAATTTCCATATGATATCATAAAAGAGTTTTTGGAGATTACCTATGAATTATTACTATCATAATGTGGGACGAATCCCAAATGTATCAGATTGTTCAAAAGACACTATTGATGACTCCCACTTTCCCATTGGAATGTGTTATGTGCCTTGGCAGACCTTTCAATCAATCTATCCATTAGATAAGGGTTTTTGTGCTGGAACCTTATTCCCCTGCCTGGATAAACCATTTTTAGGAAAGGCAGGGTGTCGCAGATGAATGAAACCCGTATAAATTCCAAAATGCAACTAAAAAGAACGGTGGACACTCTTAGTTTTGCCGTTGTGGAACTGGGATTGTATTTGAATACCCATCCAGAGGATGCAGAAGCTTTGAAAGCATTTCACGAATTTAATACAAGAAAAAAATCGGCAATGAAAGAATATTCCTCACTCTATGAACCTTTGAGTCTGGATTATGTAAAAACAGACAAAGGATACTTTAATTGGATTTCGACCCCTTGGCCTTGGGAAGGAGGGAATATGTAGATGTGGAGTTATGAAAAGAAACTGCAATATCCGGTGAATATCAAAGAGCCCAACCCTAAATTGGCACAGGTGATAATCAGCCAATTCGGTGGTCCGAATTTCTTTAAGATATAACGCTGTTTGTATTTTTTCTTCTTTTAAAGCACTTTCGAAAAATATCGGCCCTGCAATTCCGTCCGGCGCCAGGCCATGGTCTTTTTGGTATCGTTTTAAAGCTGTTGTGCAGTTTTCGTTAAATTCCTGGCAAAACAACTGTGGATTATATCCATTGCAATACAAGATAGCTTGTACAATCTGTGCCAAGACAGTGTCGTGGTAATACACCTCCGAGCATGGAATTGTTTTGCATTTTTCTTTTGTTTCTGTCCCGAAAATTCCGTCAATTTCGCTTTTTACGAAGCTTTGTAACGCCACCGTTAATGCTGCTTTCGTCTTATCTCCCATGCATCCGTCTTCTATTAGCAAGTCACCACCGCAAGCTTTGCATTTTTTTAGCTTTGTTCCGTATTCTTTGTTAAGCCACTGCTGTACTGCTCTGATTGTTCCGCTGCCCTGTACAGTTGCAGAGATTGGTTGCACCGGTGCAACTTTTGTTAAAAACAGCTCTCTTTCTGCTTTTCTTCTTTCCGTTAATCCTGCAAGGACCTTTCCGCCGGCTTTGTTATATAAAAGAATTTTTTCTGCTATAACTTCTTTACTTCTTGTTCCATCTGCTGTTAGCTGATCGATACTTCCAGTATTAAACGCAAAGCTAACAAGCGCATCAAATTCGTTCTGGTTCCAGTCGTATCGATACCGGTACCTTTCCACGTTTTTTTCGAATCGCTCTAAATCTTCTATAAGGTACCGCTCCGCCTGTTCTTTCGTAATCGCATTCGTGGATTTTACTCCGGAAGTATGTCCATAACCAATCGTCCATACTCCCGCTGCACATTTGTATGCTTTCAGTCGGCACCCTTCGAATTTTTTTATAAGGTTAATTCCGTTTTTGCTTGTTTTCATATTTTCACGACCTTTCAAAAAGAGGATGACTACTCATCCTCTGAAATCTCTGTTACTTGTTCTATTTTTTTTGAAGCTACTCTCAGTCCAACAATCAAGAATTTTGGCACATTAACTCCCATTTCTACGAAGTTTTCTAATATGCTTCGTATCTCATTTACTAAGTATGTGGCCAGCGTGAAATATCCGAAACAAACAACGAATCCAAGGTCTAGTCTCAGCAGCTCTCCCATTTTTATAAATGCGATAGATACGAAAAACGAAATTGCTAAAACACACCAGTAGCATACCTTCTTCAATATCCCTATTGCTCCAGTCTTACTTGATTCTGTCTTTAATATTTTCGATTTTATGTATCCCGTAATCCAGTCTACCGCATTTAATACTAGAAATCCGGCGAACAGCATCCAGTATTTCCCAAAGATTGCTGCAAAAAAAGTTGCTACTACTCCATACACCATGTTTGTTTTGTTTAAAATTTCCATGCATTATACCTCTTTCCATAAAAATAACCGCATATTTGCGGTTTTTTAGTTTCTATTCAGTTCCGTTTCAACTTTTGCTCTCCACTTTTCTGGAACTTCTTCCAGTGTCATTTTCCCTGTTCTAATCATTCTTACATAAAAATTCACCATTTCTACACCTCCGATACAATATCTGCAAGTTCTGTTATAGCATCATCCTGATCAGCTTGGGATGTTTCCAAATTTTCTAGTCTTTTTAACAGTGCATCCACATTTGCGAGGTTAAATCTTACAGTGTTTTCTTCTGTATTAACTGTGTATGTCTTAACACGCTTATCAAAAATCGTAGTACATTCCGCACCACTTTCATTTAAAATTTTGTACTCCGCAAGGTTTTCTTCTGTCATTACAGAGATTAATTTTTCTAAATTATTTTCATCCGTAATTGGCATGGTAATACTGTTTTCTGTTGCTCCGTTTTGGATGGATATCTCTGTTCCGTCCTTTAATACTACTTTTTCCATATGTTTTCCTTCTTTCTATTATTTTTTGTAGCTTAAAAAGCCTTATAAAAACTGGATTATTCCAATTTTTGTAAGGCGTTTCAAACGAATATTTTTATCATGTAAACCAAACTCAAATAAAATAAATGGGTTTATAACTCTTAGCGGTGGTGACGCTGACGTTCTTCAAAGCGGATTATATATGTTAAACGTGTGGGGTGGTGCAGAAACTTGGGCTAATCTTCCAGAGTACCCTGGCGGACTCGCATTATTAATAGTATGCATTGCTCCTATTTTATCATCAAACATTCAAATTTATTTTTCTGTTTCAAGCGGTAAAGTATTTCAGAGACAGTATTATGATGGGTACTGGCATGAATGGGTCAGTAATTAATAAAAATTAAACTAGCGTTGTTTTAACTAAACTATTTAAGAAAAATTATAGCAACTGTTACGTCTTGTGTAATTGGAGAATACACTTTAATTTTACCAGATTCTCCAAGATCTCTTATTACAAAACATCCTGTTACGTCCAACGTAGCGTTCGTTATCATAGGTATGCTAATTTTATGTGCTGGAAAACCGGTAAATTGATAGATTCTCCAAACGCCTGCGTGACATGTAATATCTTCAAATACATACTCTACTGACATATTTTTTAGATTTGAGTTTAGTATAGTTAAGCAACTTTTTTGTGCTCTAGCTTTATACTTTCCATATCCAACACACAGTAAATAAGTGTTGTGTCCATACTCTTATGTCCTAATATTTTCTGTACATACTGTATTGGCATACCTTTATTTAAAGCATTTGTGGCAAATGTCCTGCGGAACCGGTGTGGATGCACATTATCTACAACTGCACGTTTCCCAAGATTTTTAAGGCACTTCTCTATACTCTGTTTGCTCCACCGATTTCCGGATTTATTTGCAAAGAGTACCTGGCTTTCTTTTTTACGACTGCCAAGGTACTCTTTTAAGTAATATATGGATTTTTCCGTTAAATAAACTGTTCTTTCTTTACTTCCTTTTCCAAATACCGTGCACTCTCCTTTGTCGAAGTCCACGTCTTTAATGTCCAGTCCTACCACCTCACTAACTCTGCATCCAGTGGAAAGAAAGAACTCTATAATGGCTTTTTCCTTCTTATTTTTGCAGTTTTCACGAAGCTTTTCGATTTCGTAATCGCTAAATGCTTTCTTAATCTTCTTATCTTCCTTTACTTTTTTAATGCGGAGCATTGGATTCTTTACCACATACTCCTCTGCTGTAACCCATGCAAAGAATGCAGATAGATACCTCCTCTCGTTGTCCAGTGTTGCCTTAGACACCTTACGTACACTCTGGTACATTGATAAATGGTATCTTATATCGTTTGTAGTAATGTCCTTTAGCGGCTTTTCGATATTATCCAACATCTTCTGTATTGCCTTTTTATACTGCTCCATTGTCTGTTCGCTTTTACCTTCCAGCCTCATGGATGCGAGGTATCTACCAAGTATCTTATTGTTATTTCCATCATAGACTATTACCTCATTCGATTTTGTTCCCACAGTATATCTGCTAAATAGCCCCGTAAGCACCCTGTCCACCTGTTCCACCGCACTCTTATCCAACATTCCTAAATTCTCCAATAGTTCACTCCTAAATCTTTCTTCCATTGCACATACCTCCATTTTTGCTTTCTAGCATACTCCAGAAGTACACTAAACTCAAATAACTATACATGGCTAGAAGCAGGTAGAGATGGAAGAAATATATTTCCGCAACCAAACGGAATAGGGTTTTATCGAGTAAAAACATCCGTCGAAGCTCCAGCAGAAAGTTTAAGAGAGTACTTCGTAATATCCATGAATGATGGGGTAGATTGGATTGTACAATATTGGTTTGATACATGGTGTGATGATGATTACCATATATGGGTAAGAAAATGCAATATTAATGAAACTACTGCCGGCTCATGGACTTGGCACGCATTTAAACAGATAATATAAATTGAATCATTTTAGCTACTACTTGCCCATTCATGCTTAACATGTATATTCCGCTTTGTAAAAAATAAGCATCACCGCAGATACTATGAACCCATTTATATTGCATAGGCTGCACAAAATCTGACTCCTTCATTTTCATTAAAATCTGCTCCTATTTTAGTTATACCGAAACTTCCATTAGCATTAACAAAAAAATAGCAAGGGTCTCCTTTATTTGTTACAGTATTATAGCTAATGTCATGAGCAGGTCTGATACCTTCTTGGAGTGTTCCGATATATTTGGTTCTACCAAGTTCAGTTACACTAACATTTAACACAAATACTGCAATGCTACCAACTTTATGAAGTTGTAGCTCCCATATTTTACTAATGACTTCGTCATTCTTATTTATGCTGCTAGTGTAATCGACAACACTCAAATTTGAGTTTAG
>CACXGE010000150.1 GCA_902767135.1 uncultured Lachnospiraceae bacterium
AAGGAAAAAGTTCAAAACATGGGATGCTTCGTAGGAATCAAAACACATACAGCTTTATCAATGATTGTTGAGATTGGAGACTTTAACAGATTTGAAAAAGCACCCAAGTTTGCAGGATTTTTGGGGTTGGTTCCAAGTGAGAATTCAAGCGGTGATGATAGAAATAGATATAGCATTACCAAAGCCGGAAACAGTCATTTAAGGCGATTGATGGTAGAAGCAGCTCAAAGTTATACACGAGGTAATGTAGGACACAAATCTATAGCACTGAAACAACGTCAAAAAGGATGTTCTGCAGAAGCAATAGCAAGAGAACTTGCATGTTTCATGTGGGGAATGGCAACAGGAAACACTAACACTGGATGCAGAGGCGGGGTCTTGGAGCATTCTTAGGTCCGAATTATTTGCGATTCACCTCTGTTGACATTATATTTATATATTTTGATTCACGCTTGGAGACGGCAATCCACTTGTGGCAATGCACTGGCAGCATAGGTTCAATCGAATGGTTGGCAGGTACAACGACATTTATAGAGTGCAGATGCCGAACATCACTCCACATGTATGCCGCCATACCTATTGCTCCAATATGGCAAAATCAGGAATGAATCCAAAGACCTTACAATACCTTATGGGACATTCAGATATCAGCGTTACCATGAATGTATACACGCACATCAGTTTTGATGATGCCGAGGAAGAATTGAAACGAATGGAAGAGTTCAGAAAAGCACAGGCAGAGATTGAAAAGAAAAACGATGCAAAAGCGGTATCACAGAAAATGTTTAAAGTAGTGTAGCATTGCTACGCGGCAGAGACGCTCCGGTTATACTGGGGCGTGTTTCTGTGGTAACTATAGGTAAATTATGCTATAATTATTTTCAGATAAAGAGTAAGTGTTTAAGAATGCTTAATATACCGGAGTTTAAAAATGCAAAATTGATAAGACTGGATGATTGGTATGTTCCAGAAATAAAAGAGAAGAAAAAAACGGAATCTGGTTACTGGATACATACTGATGTTAAAACCGATAAAGATGGCGATACAATTATTATTGTATCCGTGGGACATAAAGATAGTAATGAAAAAGTGCAGTATTTTATAAAACCAGAAAAAGGACAGGTAACAAGTGACCACAAGGATTTGGACCCGGCAAAAATACTTTCTAAAATAGAGGTTAAGTTTAAAGGCAAAAAAATAACACAAGACTATACAGAGGAATAGTGGAACAATTTATTTAAGTAGGGAAGGATGATTCAATGGAAAAGTATAATATATATTGTGATGAAACATGTCATTTAGAACATGACAAAGAAAAAATTATGGTTATTGGTGGAATAAAGTGTCCGAAATCATATCGAAAATATGTGATAAGTAGTATTTTTCAAATAAAAGAAGAGTTTAACATCCCTCAATATGCTGAGATAAAGTGGAATAAGGTGTCGAATTGTAACCTTGATTATTTTAAAAAATTAGTTAATTTATTCTTTAGCTTGGATGAATTACAGTTCAGAGCTGTAATTGTTGATAAAACAAAAATAAATCATGATAAATTCAATCAGACACACAACGAGTTTTATTATAAGATGTATTATTATTGTTTGATTGGATTAGTAGATACAAAAGCTGAAAACTATATTTACTTAGATAAGAAAGATACTAAAGGAACATATAAAATTAGACAATTAAAAGAAATTATTAGTAGAAGAAATCATGATTTTGGTCAGAGTAAAATTGTAAGAATGCAGTGTGTTAATTCTTCTGAACTTCCAATTTTACAACTTGCAGATTTAATCATTGGGGCAGTGGGGTATCATAATAGAAATATTATCAATGGAAGCAGTGCGAAGAAAGAATTGGTGGAGTATATTCAGAAAAAAAGTGGATATTCATTAGAACGCTCTACTTATCCATCTGAACAAAAGTTTAATTTGTTTTTTATAGATTTACAGTAGGAGGGGAATTGGATGCAGTGCATTGGAGATAGTAATAAGGAATGCCTTCCTGATATTATTGAATGTGAGAGTATAATTGAGTGGAATAGTTATCTCGATATGTTATATGAGAAAGTTTTCAAACCGTGTTTTCTTGAATCATATCCTAAGTTTGAAGGATGGAATGTTCGTATAAGAAAAGAGCCAATGGATGGTGATTGGGAACATGATTTTGTACATATGACTCACGAAAATTATTATCATAACTCAAAAAATCCGAATGATAGAATTCCAGATTTAAGACGTTCGGAAAGATTAAATTGGGTTAAACCAATAATTGAACATTTTGCATGTTCTGTTGAGCAAGATTGTGGAAAAATTTTTTATTGGGAAAACTATTATAAAGGGTATGTAAGATGTAACTTGTTTTTGCCTGAGGAAAGATTTCACGTGGTTTTAGAGAGAAGGA
>CACXGE010000151.1 GCA_902767135.1 uncultured Lachnospiraceae bacterium
CAATGCCGACAAATGAAAAATTGCCCGATTTTTCTAAAATCTACATTTTCTTACGGTGTCAGCAGTAAATGCTGACACCTGTACTGATTAGTTACTTTTTTCTTCAATATTTCTGATGTTTGCTGTTTGATTTATCAGAAACCGTCCGTTCAATGAGACCTGCATCAACACATTTTCAGCCCTTCTGCGAACGGTGTATAGCCCTTGATTAATTGTAAAGCCTTTGTGCCATCATACCAGTTGGACTCTTCCCTCGTCAGAGGAAAAGGCAGTGGAATCTGTTGTTGTAAAACCATCTGGACTGTTACCGGAACTTTCACAAAAGGTGCGGACACTGCTTCTTCTAAGGCATCTGCAAAGCTTTCATAAGTAACCATAGGAGTGGGAGTCAGATTAAAGGCCTGATTGTAGGCAGCCTGGTTTCCAATGGAAGCAAAAATAGCTTCTGCCACATCATCCACATAAACCATCTGGAATTCTCCTGTGGCATCTGTTGGATGGATGATCTGCCCTGCACTTTCTATCCAGTGAAAATACATTCCCTCACGGGGAGCATAGTTATCCGGACCGTAGATAAATGCCGGACGTATGGATGTATACTTTACACCAGCAGACGTTGCACAGGATATCAGTTCCTTCTCAAGCGCCACTTTTCCCAAGATATAGTCTCCCACTTCTCCCCCAAAATCATTCTCTTCAAAAGGTGCTTTTTCATCCAAGACTGTCCCCAGCCCTCTTTTGTATACATCACAGGTACTGATAAAAATGTATTGGTCAAAGGTTGCCTTCAAATTTTGGAAAATAAATTCAATGTCATTTTTGTTATATGCACAAAAATCCACAACAGCATCAAAATGCTGTTGTGGTATTTGTAAGAGAACATTGTCATCATGTCTCTCCCCCGAAATTTCAACGATATCCGGAATCATTAACGGTCTGCTTCCACGATTAAACACGGTGATTTTGTGCTCTTTTCTTGCCCTGTCTATAAAATGTTTTCCCAGGAAGTAACTTCCCCCAAGTACTAAGATATTCATAACGACTCCTTATTTTAAGATACCATAGAGGCTACCAGTTTCTCTAAACTTTCCATATCCTTATCCTTCAAAGATGAGGTAATTGTCACAGTATCCTCCACCAAATCAATGTTTTTCATGGACTCAAGCATAGACTTCATCACTCGTCCTGCGGATGGCGCCCAGGAACCGTTTTCCACAATACCCACTTTTCTGTTCTGATATGCCTTACTCTGAAGATGAGAAAGGAAATCCTGCATACATGGGAACACACCGCCGTCATAGCTTGCCGCCGCCACAATCATTCTGTCGTATCGGAAGGCATCTTCAATGACTTCTGCCATATCTTCCCTTGCCAAATCACTGACAACCACTTTCTCCACGCCTTTCGCTCTTAACATATCCCCAAGTTTTTCAGCCACCTTGGCGGTATTACCATGGATAGATGCATAGGCAATTAAAACCCCTGAATTTTCCGGCTGATAACTGCTCCATGTATTATACAAATCCAGATAATAAGCTAAATTTTCATTTAATATTGGACCGTGAAGTGGACAGATGCATTCAATGTCCAAAGCTGCTGCTTTTTTAAGTAAAGCCTGCACCGGTGCACCGTATTTTCCTACAATATTAAAATAGTATCTTCTTGCCTCACATGCCCAGTCCTCATCCTTTGTCAGCTCCAGCGCTCCAAACTTTCCAAAGCCATCCGCAGAAAACAGAATCTTATCTTTACTGTCATAAGTTACCATAACCTCCGGCCAGTGTACCATAGGTGCCATGATAAACTTTAATTCATGGGCTCCCAAGGAAAGAGTACTTCCCTCTGAGACTGTAAGTGTTTTGATATCTGAGCTGATTTCAAAGAAATTATGTAACATCTGAAATGTTTTGGCATTTCCCACCAAAGTTACCTCTGGGAACAGTTCCGTCAAACGCACTATGGAACCTGCATGATCTGGCTCCATATGCTGTATCACAAGGTAGTCTACACTTCTGCCATTTAGTTCTGCTAAAAGGTTCTTCTCCCAGCCTTCCATACCACGCTGATCCACCGTATCCATCACTGCCACCTTTTCATCCAGTATCACATAGGAATTGTAAGACACTCCTTCCGGAACCACATACTGACTCTCAAATAAATCAATTGTGGTGTCATCTACACCGATATATTTTACCTGTTCACTAATATTTACCTGCATTCTCTTCATCCTTTCTGCAAACCGGTCTTTTCTTGATGTTATTAAATATAACATGTTTGATTCTTTTCTTCAATCCATTATGTACCCCAAAATGTTACAAATTGTTACTGTACACACCCAATGTCATTAACTTAAGAGCTTCTCACCCAGCAAATGGGTTATAAGCTTTTTTAACACTTACTTGATATTAGGTAACAGTTTAGCCTATGGCTGGAGGAACCAGTGAACCCGGTACCGTGGCTCCTCCAAAAACCCCAAAATAAAAGGGAAAAAGTGAGCCAGTGAACCCGGTTCGCTGGCCCAGTGTAGTTTAACTTTTCACATTACCTTTTGGGATTCACGTGCACCATAATATGTTTTACCTTTGGGAAATCCTTCTCTATCTCATCATGGACCTCCTCTGCAATCTCGTGAGCCCTTTGTAAGGTATAGGAACCGTCCACCTGTATCTCAATATCCGCATAGATTTTATTTCCAAAGATACGTGTCTGAAGCAAATCGATATCTGCCACCTCTTCATTTTTCATAATACATTCCCGAAGGGCTTCTTCTGTCTCTGCATCGCAGCTGTGGTCCACCATTTTGTCCACGGCATCCTTGAAAATATCAAAGGCAGCCTTTCCGATAAAGAAAAAGATAACCAGACTGGCAATGGAATCCATGATCGGAAATCCCAGCATGGCACCGCCAATACCAATCAGTGCTCCAACTGATGAAAAAGCGTCGGAGCGGTGATGCCAGGCATCTGCCATCAGTGCACTGGAGTCAATTTTCTTTGCATAATGTCTTGTGTACCAAAACATTGCTTCCTTGGCCACAATTGAAATGATTGCCGCAAATAACGCCAGTGCCCCAGGGACTTCTAACTGGCTGTAATGTCCTTGAAAAATATTCTTTAGCGCTTCTGCCCCAATTCCCAGACCAGTGATAAAAAGCACCATAGCCAAAATAATGGCAGCTACACACTCCAAACGTTCATGTCCATAAGGGTGTTCCTTATCTGCCTCCTTCGAGGAAAGCTTCACCCCTATAATTACCACAATGGTACTAAATACATCTGAGGCCGAATGAATGGCATCGCTGATCATAGCATTGGAGTGAGCCACAGTACCTGCGATTAACTTGATAATTGAGAGAATTGTGTTTTCAGCAATGGTAATTCCGGAAACTCTGTTTGCTACCTTTTGAAAATTCAGTTCGGATGCTTTCCCTCTGTGTTTTTCTTGTTTACTTTTTCCCATAACAGTCACCATACCTTTCTGTTTGCTAATAATAATATGATTTCTCTATGGCACTCATTCTATCGTGGGATTGTTTTCTAAAAAACATAAAAAAACCCACGAATCAGTATTAGTAACTACTGTCCCGTGGGTAGAAAATTCCACTGTCACTTTTTGTGACCCGACTCCATGATTTGCGATCACGGTCTGCTCAGTTTGTACTGTAGATTTATATGCAGTGCAAAGAGTTCTTGTAGAATAGCATAGTTTGTGTTGTTTGTCAATTACAAAGACATTCTTATTTGGGGTCGCATCCCTCAATAGTTCAGAACCACTGAACAGTTACCATTTTCTCTATTAAAACAGAATATCACCGACGTCTCCGATCTAATTTCTTTGATAATAGCATACCCAGTCCCTGCATAATTTGCACCAAAACCACCAAGATTACAATGGTCAACAGCATAATATCCGTCTGATAGCGGTAATATCCATAACGAATGGCAATATCTCCCAGGCCACCGCCTCCTACTACTCCTGCCATAGCAGAATAACCAAGGACGGTGCCTAGTGCTATGGTTACCCCTACTAAAAGGGAGGTTCTTGCTTCTGCCAAAAGGGCTTTCCAGATAATGGTTGGTATGAACGCTCCCATGCTCTGTGCCGCCTCAATGACTCCTTTGTCCACTTCTTTCAATGAGGATTCCACCATGCGGGCAATAAAAGGCGTTGCCGCAATCACCAAAGGAACAATGGTTGCCGTGGAACCATAACTTTTTCCTACCACCAGCTTTGTAATGGGAATCACCAAAATAAGCAGAATCAAAAATGGAATGCTTCGAATGACATTTGCAACAAAATCTAGTATTTTATAGGCAACCATATTGGGACAAATTCCCTCTTTATCTGTAATAGCCAGTATAATTCCCATGGGCAGTCCAAAAACATATCCAAATAATGTTGACATTAATGTCATATACAAAGTATCTCTCGTACCCTCCAATAACATAGTAATAACAGTATTATCCCACATTGCCTTCGTACACCTCCCCACTAAATTTATCCTGTTCTTCGTCATTTAAAATAAGCACTTTTGCTGCAGAAGACTTAGGATTGGTGAACACTTCCTTCACGGTACCCTTCTCTGCTAATTTTCCATGATTCAACACTGCCACATGACTACAGATATTTTTCACTACTCTCATTTCGTGAGTGATAACTACAATGGTGATTCCATATTCTTCGTTAATACTTTTCAAAAGATTCAGAATCGATTTTGTCGTCTGAGGATCTAAGGCACTGGTCGCCTCATCACACAGCAAAATTTCAGGATTATTTGCCAACACCCTTGCAATGGCCACACGCTGTTTCTGGCCTCCGGAAAGCTGTGCGGGATAGGATGCCGCCTTGTCACCTAATCCCACCTTCTTTAACAACTCCATTGCTCTCTCCTTTGCTTCCTTCCTTTTGACTCCTGCGATTTCTAAGGGGAAACACACATTATCCAATACATTTCTCTGCATTAATAGGTTAAAATTCTGGAATATCATCCCTATGTTTCGTCTTGTTTTTCGCAGTTCTTTTCCGGACATATCCATAAGATTCTTCCCTTTGATATACACATTTCCGGATGTTGGTCTCTCCAGTAAATTCAGACAGCGCACTAACGTACTTTTTCCTGCACCTGAAAGTCCGATAATACCAAAAATATCCCCTTTTGCAATTTCAAAATTGATATTTCTCACGGCATCCACTCTACCGCTTTTTGCATCAAACACTTTACTTAGGTTTTCCACCCGGATAATTGGTTCCATTCCTCTTACCTCCTGATTGTCCTTTCACTACTTGTTCTCCAAAATAGTTACCATACACAGGTGCCTGTGCATAGCAACTCAAAATCTGCTGTATTATAGCACATATCCGCAGGAAATTCCTACGGATATGTGTGTTTCCAAAAAGTACCAGTATTCATTTCGTTACTGTACACAGGTACCCTGTGCACAGTAACGATTTCAGCCCATTTAAAATGCATCTACGATGCATAGGGCTGAAATTTCACATAATATCATTCTTGGCGCATAGCTTAACAGCAAGTGTTAAGCTTGCGTCTGTACAGTAACTTCATTTATACGATCGCTTTTCCCTTTATTCAAAAGGAATCACTGCTCCGTCATAAGTATCGTTCATGTATGTTTTAATTGCATCGGAGGTAAGAACATCAACCAATGCCTTGATTCCTTCGCTATTTTCATTTCCTTCTTTTACAGCAATAATATTTACATAGGTCTTTGCCGCTTCTGAATCCGATGTCTCGTAAGCAATGGCATCTTTTGCTACAGAAAGGCCTGCTTCTAAGGCGTAATTACCATTTAAGACTACGAAAGCCACTTCATCTTTCACTCTGGAAACCTGTGCTGCTTCCAATTCCTGAATCTTAATATTTTTTTCATTCTCTTCAATATCCTTTACTGTAGCAGAAAGGCCTGCACCTTCTTTCAACTTAATAATCCCATTTGCCTCCAGTAAAAGTAAAGCTCTCGCTTCATTTGTGGTATCGTTTGGCACCGCAATGGTGTCTCCCTCCGCCAACTCTTCCAGGCTTGCCTTAGTTCCCGGATAAATACCAAATGGTTCATAGTGAATACCACTTGCATTGACTAAATGTGTCCCCTGTTCTGCGTTAAAATCATCTAAGTAAGGAATATGCTGGAAATAGTTTGCGTCAAATTCTCCACTTTCCACTACTAAGTTTGGTTGAACATAGTCATCAAAAACAGTTACCTGTAAATCCCATCCTTGTTCTGCAAGAATTGTTTTTGCCTGTTCTAAGATTTCTCCGTGAGGTGTGGCTGATGCTGCCACCTTGATAATACCTTTCGTCTCAGTAGGAGTTTCTTCCTTTGTTTCTTCAGTGACTTCTTCTTTCTCTGCTTCGGGTGTATCCTTCACTGTCTCTTCTTCCTGATTGTCCTTTGTAACCTCTTCCTTCTTTGAGCCACATGCTACCAATACAGACAGAGCCAGTGATAATACGATCAATAAAGATATGATTTTTTTCATAATTTTTTTCCTCCTTTTATTTCCTATTTTTTTGATAGGATTACATTACTTTATGTTGCATATAATATACAGTTATTCTTTATTTGTCAATGTTTTTTTTTATTATCAAATTACCAAATAATTACTAGTGACTGTACAATAACTAATATTCCTCATCCTGAATTTTTTCTTCAATATCATTTACCGGCTTTTCAAGGCCTTCAATGGTAAGATGATGCTTTGCGGCATAATCCCATAATGCTGCATGAATAGCTTCCTCTGCCAGAAGAGAACAATGTACCTTTACCGGAGGAAGGCCATCCAGTGCCTCCATCACCGCCTTATTTGTCACCTTTAACGCCTCTTCTACCGTTTTCCCTTTTACAAGCTCTGTAGCCATGGAACTGGTGGCAACTGCTGCACCACACCCAAAGGTTTTAAACTTAACATCCCGGATAATGCCATCCTCATCTATGTCTAAATACATCCTCATAATGTCTCCACACTTGGCATTTCCCACGGTTCCCACACCGCTGGGATGTTCGATTTCCCCTACATTTCTCGGATGATTAAAATGATCCATCACCTTTTCACTATACATACTATCATTCGCCCCCTTCCTTACCTGATTTCAGAAAGTCTTCGTATAATGGTGACATACCTCGCAGTCTCTCAATAATCTTTTTCAACTCATCCACCACAAAATCAATGTCTTCTATGGTTGTCTCCTCTGACAACGAAAGTCTAAGAGAACCATGGGCAATCTCGTGAGGAAGACCTATAGCTAGAAGCACATGACTTGGATCTAAAGATCCTGAAGTACAAGCTGAACCACTGGATGCGCATATTCCTAACTGGTCTAACAGAATCAGCATGGATTCTCCCTCTATAAACTGAAAGCTAAAGTTGGCATTCCCCGGAAGCCTGTCCTTTCTGTGACCGTTCAGTCTTGTATAAGGAATCTCTTTTAACACACGCTCAATAAGGTAATCTCTAAGTTTTATTTCTTTCTCAATATTTTCCTGTAAATGGATCCGGGCAGATTCTGCAGCCGCTCCAATCCCAACAATTCCAGGAGTATTATGGGTTCCGGCTCTTCGGCTTCGCTCCTGGGCTCCCCCGTGTATAAAGGATTTAATTTTGACGCCCTTTCTGATGTACAATAGCCCGATTCCTTTTGGTCCACCCAACTTATGACCACTGGCAGAAAGCATATCGATATTCAACTCATCCACATTCAGGGGAATGTGCCCATAGGCCTGCACTGCATCCGTGTGAAACAGCACACCTCTCTCCCTTGCTATCTGGCCAATCTCTTTTAACGGCTGAATGGTTCCAATTTCATTGTTGGCAGCCATAATGGAAATCAGTATCGTATCCTCCCGAATGGCTTTTTTTAGTTCATCCAGCTTAACCTTTCCATCTTCGTCCACGTCAAGGTAAGTGACCTCAAATCCTTTTTTCTCCAGATACTCACAGGTATGAAGAATAGCATGGTGTTCTATTTTGCTGGTGATAATATGCTTTCCCTTATCCTGATATGCCTCCGCTGTGGCTTTCAGTGCCCAGTTATCTGACTCACTGCCGCCTGCGGTAAAATAAATCTCCTCTGCCTGGGCGCCAATCAAGTCTGCTGCCTGTTTTCTTCCCTTATCCACAGCCACTTTGCCTTCCTGTGCAAAACTGTAAACGGCTGACGGATTGCTGTAAACTTTCCTGAAATATGGAAGCATTTCATTCAGCACCTCTTCCTTTACCTGGGTTGTAGCCGCGTTATCTAAATAAATCAATCTACTCATAATCTTCCTCCTTTTCTTCCTTCCAATCAATAAGATCCTGTAATGTTGTATGATTCAAAACCTCATTCATAGCCTTGTCCAACTTATTCCATAACGGATAGCAAAAACATTGATCCCGTTTTTTACAAGGGCTGTCATCTCTATTTACACAATCCGTAGGTGCCATATCCCCCTCAAGACATTTGATGATTTCCCCTACTGTGTATTCTTCTGGATTCTTTACCAGTCGGTAGCCTCCATGAGCCCCTCTTGCACTCTTGACCTTTCCTGATTTTTGCAAATAAGACACAATCTGCTCTAAATATTTTTCCGAAATCTCTTCTCTTCTTGCAATGTCCCCAAGCTTTACATATTCCTCCACCTGATATAAGGACAAATCCAACATCAGCTTTAATGCATTTTTTCCCTTGGTAGAGATTATCATATTTCCACCCCTTTCCTACAAAAATAGTATGATTTAATTCTATTTTTTTTGCTGGATAACCCTTGTACCCAGCATTTATATCTAAGCCTCTGTTCTCTTTCTTCTAATGGATTCGTGTCCATCAATTTTTTCATAATAAAATATTATCTTCTCCAATGCTTCTTCTATATCACACTCAACATCAAAGACAGAGATTGCTTTCTTTTCAAACTGCTTCTGTGCTTGAAATCCTACCTTTTTACAGACCACACATCGGCAATCAGCAATACTCTCCACCCTGCCTAAAACATCTGAAGGTCCACTACAGCCACTTTGGTTTCCTCCACAGCCGCCAGTTCCACAGCCCTTGTTTCCACATTCTGCCTCATTTTCTTCCTGCTGCACTTCTCTGGTCTCACAAAGACGAGTCTTTCCATCCTCCACTTCATAGATAAGGAATTTACTCACTTCGCCAAATTTCAGATTTACGTGAATACCATCAGAGGAACCTATTGCTATTCTATATGCCATAAATAAGAAAACCCCTTTCTATCCTTATATCAAAACTCCCATGCTCTGCAAACGCAGAACACAGCAGAGCTTTGATTTTGATTTTTTACGCCGACTTTTTAATTAAATCTTTGCACCGCAATGGTGTAAATGTCCTCAATCAGCCGGATTCCACCGGTATATCCTACGTAAAAATCATCCAATACAACCTTGTCCTGTACCGGCCATGAAATATTCAGGAAATTTCCCTTTTGATTTTCTGTGACTTCTTTTTCGTAATATCCACCAAGCACCAAAGGATATCCGTGATAATCATGATTTTTTATCTCTTCATGTATTTTATAACCATCGGTTTCAAAAGAAACCTCTGCCTCAATACCATAATTTAACTGTTTAAATTCCTCTTTAATCTCATCTCTGTAATTTTTCGGTGTATCATCCACAACAAACTGCTTTGCCGGAATCAGTCCCAAATCATTTACCAGGAATTTTGTGATTCCAAGGGTATACTGTGCATCTGCCACTACCGTAAACTGCTTGTTGATGACACGGTTTTCCAGGAATAAATCTGCATATCTTTCAATGAGATAATAGTAATAATCTTCATGCTCCTTAATAACTGCCTCTACTTTTCCCTCGGGCACATTGGCAAACTTACCTACTGCTCTTAAGAATTTACTAGTCTCTGTTGCTCCAATCGGAAGTGTCTTATAGTGAAGATAAGGAATTCCAAGCTTCTTCTCCATTTTCTTCATATTTCCTAAGCCTACCCAGGGAGATACCAGTAAATTAAACTCAGCCTGTGGTATTTTGTTTATGTTGTCAATTCCTCTGTTAAAACCAAAAATTGTATTTGGAATCAGTCCCAATTCCTCTACTAGCTTTTCAAGTTCTCTAATATTTCCCAACCAGAACAAATCCTGATAAGGAACATCCGCCCATATATTAACTAACCCTTTCTGTTTCTTGTCCGATTTCTTTAAATACTGTTCTATGATTGCATCTACAACCTGTTCATGTCCCTTATAATTATTTCCTTTAAAACCGGCAGTTGGCGCGTAAATTACCGGTTTATCTGCATCTTCAAACCGGGATACCACCTCCCCGGAATCATCCCCTACAATTTCCGGGATACATCCGGTAAGCACAACATACAAATCTGCATCCACAACCTTTAATGCATTTTCTATGGTGGAATTTAATTTTTTCACTCCGCCAAATACCACGTCCTTTTCATTGATACTGGTACAAGGAAAAATATTTGGGGAAAAGTATCCCGAACTTCCAATCGTATCGGAAAGCTTCTGTGCACATCCCGGTCCCGAATGAAGGATGGGAAGTGCCCGGTGGATTGCCTGAACCGTCTGCATTGCGCCTAAGGCACATTTATATCTTTGTTTGTCTAATAATTTTGCCATTATTTCGCCTCCTCTAAGAATGTATCCACATCCTGCTGATACCACCAGTCCGTATAAGGAAGTTTGGATCGTTTCGCAAGATTTTCTTCAAAACTTCTGTTCTTTATGGCGTCTAAAATGGTTTTTGCAAATTCCAATGTGTGCTTGTAACCAAAAATCATATATTCGTCAGCCACATAAATTGCAGGGGTTCCATTTTTGATTGCCCAAACTGTAGAACCCGGATGACGGGATAAGTACATATCCGGTTTATATTTATTCAAAATATTCATAACCTCGTAATTTTGCTGGTCCGCTACACTTGCCTCAAAATCTATATCATTGTCTAGCAGATACTTCATAGATGGTGGTACATCACCGTTTTCATATTTTTTGTCATAGTGCCATGCCAAAGCCCAGACCACCTTGATTCCCAGTTCATCCAATACTCTGGATACCTCGAAGGTATATCCTGGTCCCATTCCAAGTACTGCGGTAAGTCCGGTAAGTTCTTTCTTAATTTCCTCAATCTGTGGAATGTAAATGGCTCTCTGCTCCTCTATGTACTTTTCTACCTTGTCACTTCTTCCTGTTACTTTACCAATCTCTCTTAACCAGGTTTCAAATCCTTTGATCCCACATTGATTGATACTTCTTACATATGGAACATTATATTTTTCTTCCAGGGCATTTCCAAGGTAATTTCCCAAGGTACCACAGATACATGTGGTAGCAAGGCTTTCTGAAAGGTGTGACAATTCTTCCACCGTAGAGTTACAGTATAAAAATACCGGTTCCAAATCAAAATTTTTAAAGATTTCTATAATCTCAGGTCTTGCACTTTCAAAGAAATTTTTAAAATTAATCTTGTTGGTTTTCACCCCTTCTCTTGGTGGCTGTACGATTTCCTGTAACACTGCATGGTCTGCAATGTCGAACCCTGTTGCCCATATTCTTGACTTAAATCCTTCACAATGTACCGCTACGATAGGCACACCTACTTCTTCTTTTACTTCATCCACAATACTGTCAATATCTTCCCCGATAATACCTGTGGCACAGGAGCTTGAGACAAAAATTGCTTTGGGGGAGTATCTTTTGTTTACCTCAAGAATTACATTTCTAAGAGTCTCTGTGGAACCAAAAATAGTATCGTTTTCGTTCATATCTGTTCCCACGTAGACGGTATTGCTGGTAACTCCTCGTTTCTTTGACATTACCTTTGACATATAATAAGCATTGGCACCGGCCACAGAACAACCCGCCGGTCCATGATGAATCACTGCCACATCACGAATGGCTGAAAGCTGTCCTAATCCACAGGTGGAGAGACAAGTACTTGACTGGGAAAAACATCTTGAACATCCTTTTAATGTTCCACACTCACTTTGACTTGCAAGATCTTTTAATGTTCCAACATAACCTGTGATGGAGCCAATACGGTTCTCTCTTGTTGCTACATTGGAATTACTTAAATTTATCGCCATATATTTCACCTCTATTTGCTATTTGCTATTTGCTATTTCCTATTCTTTATCCTTGATATTCTTTATTAAACAAATTGGTAGAAAGATACCGAAGTCCTGTATCCGGCAGCACAGCCACAATGGTCTTTCCCTTATTTTCCGGACGTTTTGCAAGCTGGGTTGCCGCATAAATTGCAGCTCCGGAGGATGTTCCAATCAAAATACCATCCGTCTTTGCCACTTCTCTTGCTGCCTGATATGCTTCTATGGTTTCCACTTCATACTTTTCATCATATATATTTAAATCCATTGTGGATGGCACTCTTTCTGCTGGAACTCCATCAAATGCATGCACCCCGGTAATCTCTTCCGGTGCAGGATTATCATCACTTGGCAGTGAATTCACTCCTGGCTGGATTGCCACTACTTTGATATTTGGATTCTTCTGTTTTAGGAATTTCCCGGTTCCTGATACAGTTCCACCGGTACCTACATTTGCCACCAGAATATCCACCTTTCCCTCTGTGTCCTCCCAGATTTCCGGGCCTGTAGTAGCTTCATGGATTGCAGGATTTGCAGGATTTGCGGTCTGGTCCACAAAGAAAATATCTTTCTCTTTGGATAAAACCTTCTCCCGAAGTGCCGCAATGGCTGCCACAAAATCTCCGTTGGTGGCTTCCATGACTTCTGCAATGGCAGGCTCCTCTGAAAGTTTGATGGTCTCTCCTCCAAATGCCTGAATCACCTGAAATCTTTCCTGGCTTACATTGTCCTGAATATATACTCTGAACTTATAACCCTTGGCCGCCGCAATGGCTGCCAGTCCAATTCCTGTATTTCCGCTGGTGGTCTCCACAATGGTATATCCCGGTTTTAACAATCCTTTCTTTTCTGCATCCTCTATCATGGCAAGGGCAATTCTGTCCTTCACACTTTGATTTGGATTAAAGTATTCTAACTTCACCAGAATCTTTGCTTCCAGATGGTTCTTTTTTTCATAATTCACTAATTCCAAAATCGGGGTTTTTCCTACAAGTTCGGTAATCGATTTATGAATCTGTCCCATGTTTACCAACCTCCTTAAATCTTATAGTCATCTGCAAGTTCCATCATTCCATATTCCATAAGAATTTCTTCCAGTCGCTCCTGAGTCATTGGCGTAGGTATGACAAAATCTGTATTTTCAATCACAGCCTGTGCCAGATTACGGTATTCCTGTGCCTGATTGGAATCCGGTCTGTACTCAATTACTGTTTTCTTGTTGATTTCTGCATGCTGAACAATATTATCTCTAGGTACAAAATATATGAGTTTTGTCCCAAGTTCTTTCGCAAAAGCTCTCAACAAATCAAGCTCTCTATCCACGTTTCTTGAATTACAAATAATTCCACCCAGTCTCACTCCACCGGTTCTGGCATATCTTTGGATTCCTTTGGAGATATTATTTGCAGCATATAAAGCCATCATTTCACCACTTGCCACGATATAAATCTCTTTTGCTTTTCCTTCACGGATGGGCATTGCAAAACCGCCGCAGACAACGTCTCCCAAAACATCATAGAAGACATAATCCAAATCCTCGGTATAGGCCCCCAGATTTTCCAGCATATTGATGGATGTGATAATACCTCTACCCGCACAACCTACACCTGGTTCCGGACCACCGGATTCCACACATCTGGTTCCGCCGTATCCTTCTTTTAAGATACGGTCCAGTGCAATGTCTTCTCCTTCTTCACGGATGGTATCAAGTACCGTTTTTTGTGCCAGTCCACCTAAAAGAAGTCTTGTGGAATCTGCCTTGGGGTCACAGCCCACTACCATAACCTTCTTTCCGTGCTCCACCAATCCTGCTGTCAAATTTTGTGTAGTTGTAGATTTTCCAATTCCACCTTTTCCATAAATTGCTATCTGTCTTAATTCGCTCATTGTCTCATCCTTTCCTATTCGTATCATCGTATCATCGCATCATGCAAATAATTTTTTTATTTTTATGTATTTGATTAACTGCTCCACGGACTCTGTTATCACTCCTGGGATTTCATAGCTTTCAATTCCCATACTTTCTGCCATGGTCACAGCACCATCTCCAATTCTGCTTACCAGCAAATACTGGCAATCTGAGAGTTTAGATAACGTCTCCTTTAATCTTTCATCATTGTGATTGCCTCCCTCGCATACAGGGCTAACTTCTCTTTTCTCCCGCAAACGAATTTCTTCTAAAGGGGTTACTTCATATATGTAAAAAGTCTTTGCCCTTCCAAAATGAGTGTTTACCACAATCCCATCACTTGAGGCTACAGCAATCAGCTCACCTGCTTTATCCATGAGAAAACGTCTCCTTCACATTTAATCTTCTTTGATAAATCTGATCTCCATATTCTGATTTTCCCGGTACTCCAACAGCATCGGCCCTGCAATGCTGACAGTGTCTAAATACATCTATGTACTTGCCTGCCTTTGTTCTGGCAGCATCAATTTCTGCACAAACTGGCGCCTTACAATCCTTTAGTTCATGCTGTGGTATCAATGGGATAATATTGTAAATGCTGGCTCCTGCCTCCTTCACTGTCTTTGCAATCTCCTCTATATGCTCTCCATTGATTTCAGGTACCAATACGGTATTTACCTTTACTGTGATGCCGGCAGCTGCAATTTTTTTAATTCCCTCCAACTGGTTGTGAATCAAAATTTCTGCCCCTTTGACACCTTCTATTTTGACACCATGATAGATGATATAAGCATTTAACTTTGCCTCTATTTCAGGGTCCACTGCATTTACTGTTACCGTCAAAGAATCAATTCCTACCTCAATAACTTCTTCTGCTCTTTCATTCAGAAGCAATCCATTGGTACTCATACACTTGATCAACCCTGGAAATTCTTCTTTGATGATTCGAAACGTATTTAATGCATTGTCAGATGCTAAGGTATCCCCAGGACCTGCAATGCCTGCCACCTTGATATCCGGACAGATATCAAGGGCCTTTTGTAAGATATCCTTACACTCTTTGGGCTCTAATACCTTCGACGTAACACCTGGTCTTTCTTCCACATCATTGATTGTCCGGTCACAAAATCTACAGGCTATGTTACAGCCGGGGCTCACCGGCAGATGAATTCTACCCGCATTATTTTTATGTCCTCCAAAACATGGATGTGAGTTCTGCAAATCTTTGTATGTGTTGCTCATATGACACCTTCTTTCTCTATGGATTCTTTCAACAGCAATTTAATCACTGTCGTTAACGATACCGGTTGGACTCGAACCAACAACTTCAGCTTTGCAGGCTTATGCCATTCCGGCGGCCACGGCATCCAATTTTCTAAACGGTTTAGAATCACAAAAGACCAGCGATTTTACGTACATAACAAGTATCTACGCAAAACCTCTGGTCTTTCCAGTCAGTTTTTAATTCTGATTTTTTCAGTTTTATCTATCTGTATCACCTTGCCATCTTGTATTACCAAAGTGACGCTTCCATATTTCATATCTTTTACATGACGCTCCACTTCGGTCAGGTAAGATTTGTCATCTTTTGTTGCCTTCACTTCCTGGCTCATTGAACCACCTCCCCAAGATTCCTATATTTTATGAATTAAATAACGGAGTGGATAAGTAACGGTCACCGGAATCCGGGAGCAACGCCACAATGGTCTTTCCTTTATTCTCAGGTCTTTTCGCCAGAATTTCAGCTGCCTTCAGTGCTGCTCCGGATGAGATACCCACCAGGATACCTTCTGATGTGGCAAATGCCTTTCCTTCTGCAAATGCATCTTCATTTTCAATCGTGATAATTTCATCATACACCTTGGTATTTAACACATCCGGAACAAATCCTGCACCGATTCCCTGAATCTTATGAGCTCCTGGCGTTCCTGTGGAAAGCACTGCACTTGTCGCCGGCTCCACAGCCACAATCTTCACATTTGGATTCTGTTCTTTTAGATATTCACCAACACCTGTAATTGTTCCACCGGTACCTACACCAGCCACAAAGATATCCACTTTACCCTCTGTCTGTTTCCAGATTTCCGGTCCTGTTGTCTCCTTATGTACCTTAGGATTTGACGGATTCACAAACTGGCCAAGAATCACAGAGCCTTCAATCTCTTTGTTTAACTCTTCTGCTTTTGCAATGGCTCCTTTCATACCTTTGACACCTTCTGTAAGCACCAGTTGGGCACCATATGCCTTCAGTAAATTTCTTCTCTCAACACTCATGGTATCCGGAAGTGTCAAAATAGCTTTGTATCCCTTTGCCGCTGCCACAGCTGCAAGTCCGATTCCTGTATTACCACTGGTAGGCTCAATAATGGTTGCCCCCGGTTTTAATGTTCCCTTTGCCTCTGCATCTTCAATCATTGCCAATGCAATTCTATCCTTCACGGAACCCGCTGGGTTTAAGTATTCCAACTTAGCTAATATGGTTGCCTGTGTGATTTCTCTCTTCTTCGCATACCCATTAACTTTTAAAATAGGTGTTCCTCCAATTAACTCCAATGCACTTTCTTTAATTTCACTCATCTTTGTTTCCTCCTTAAAATTCCATTTTTTTATTTTTCTTTGTGATTTTTAGTAGTTTTACTGTAACTGTTCCCAACCACAGTGACAAAAAAAGCAGCTACCACATTATGCTTGGTAACTGCCTCCTATCTTCAACCAGTTATCCTCATAAAGTGTATAGAAAATAAACCATATCTTTACATACAGTACCCTTACAACACATATCTTTGCACTCACAATTTAATAATCTACTCATAATGATTTACCTTCCTTTCCTATTCTGATCCTAATCCTAATGTTTTGTTTTTTTACTTTGTTTTGTCTCCCCTATCGGATTGACTATATACTAACACGGTTTCCATATTTTGAAAATTTCATGAAATTTATCGTCTGTGATAACCTTTAGTTATCGCATCTCTATTCCTTATATTTATTTAGTTCTTCTATGTACATCTGTCCAAATTCACTTACCTTATGGTTTTTTCGAATAATATATCCAATGGTAAGAGGGTCTTCTTCTTCTAATTTGATAAGACGAAATTCATCTCTTAAGGTGATACTATCTGTCATGATTCCGGTTCCAATGGCATATCCATTTAATTCTGCCATAATTTCCGCAGAAGTGGCCCGGTCATTGGATTTGATCAGCTTGTCAAATTCATAATTTCCCAGAGCTTCTTCTGATAAATAAAAATCATTGTCACTGCTTTGGTCAAAACTTACACATGGATATTCTTTCAACTCCTTTAGGGAAATTTCTGTTTTGTGTGCCAGGGGATGTTCTTTCCACACATAGGCAAAGGTTTCCCTTACCATCAATGGCGAGAACTCCAGTTGATATTCCCGGAATAATTTTTTCATAATGTTTTCATTGCTTTTGGAATAGGCAAGCACACCGATTTCACTCTTCAAATCCCTGACATTGGTAAGCACCTCATCCGTCCGTGTTTCATGCACGGAATAAATGTACTTACCTGCATCACATTTTTTTATGGTGTTTACAAAAGCGTGAACTGCAAACACATAATGCTGCATAGATACGGAAAAATGCCTCTTCTCTCCATCTTTTTCTATATATCTTTCTTCAATCAATTCATATTGACTCACTGCCTGTTTTGCATAGGACAAAAATTCACTTCCCTGCTCCGTGAGAGAAATGCCTTTGTTATTTCTGTCAAAAATTTTAATTCGAACTTCTTCCTCCAGTTCCCGTATGGTGGCAGAAAGTGCCGGCTGGGAAACAAATAATTTACTTGCAGCCTCCCTCATAGATGAGGAATTGGCAATGGCAATCACATATTTCAGCTGTAAGATTGTCACACTATCACCTACTCTTTCCAAATAATACTATCACATTATTTTAAACTATGGCTCTGATTCTCTCCAATGCCTCTGTTAGAATTTTTCTAGGACATGCCACATTAATCCTTTGAAATCCCTTTCCCACATCGCCAAATACCTTTCCACTGTCAAGCCATAGCTTTGCCTCATGAATAATCCTTCGGTCTAATTCATCAGCATCAATACTGGTATCCCTAAAATCCAGCCACACAAGATAGGTTCCCTCTGTGGTAATCATACGGACATTTTTCAAATTTGTACGCACATATTCCTCTACATAGTCTATATTGGACTTCACATAGGCAAGCATTGCCTGGTACCATTCATTCCCATACTTGTATGCAGCCTCACTGGCAACCAGACCAAGCACCCCAAGCTGACTGATTCCGGCAGCATCCACCTGCTTTCTAAATTTCTGTTTTAGAGTTCTGTTTGGAATAAAAATATTTGAAATCATCATACTGGCAAGATTAAAGGTTTTGCTTGGAGATGTACACACAATAGAAATATCTTCGTATTCTTTTTTCAGGGAAGGAAATACATGGTGCTGCCCTTGAAATACAAAATCGTTGTGTATTTCGTCGCTTACCACAATCACTCCGTATTTTAAACAGATGTCACCTATCTTTATCAATTCTTCCCTGCTCCACACTCTGCCCACCGGATTGTGTGGACTGCAGAGCAAAAAGAGCTTGATTCCATGCTCTTGGATTTTTCTTTCAAAGTCTTCATAATCTATATGGTATCTGTTGTCCTCTCCCAGATATAAATCATTGCTTACAACCACTCTTTCGTTGTCCTCAATCACCTCTGAAAAAGGATAGTAAACAGGCTGCTGAATCAGTACCTTATCTCCCTTTTTCGTGTACGCTTTCACTGCCATGGCAAGTGCGAATACAACCCCCGGAGTCTTGATCAGCCATCTCTCATCTGTTTCCCAGTGATGTTGAATTCTCATCCACTCCGCTACAGTCTCATAGTATTCCGATTGAACCTCGCTATATCCAAAAATAGCTTCCCTGGAACGTCTCACCAATTCATCTTCCACATAGGAAGATGTTTTAAAATCCATATCTGCAACCCAAAGGGGCAATACATCCTCTGGCATTCCCCTTCTTTTGGCAAAATCATATTTTAAGCAATTTGTATTTTTTCTGTCTATTATCTCATCAAAATTCAAGTTTCTTTCCGGCATGCAAATCATCCTCTATCTCTTCAAAAACAGTCTTCAGTTCATTTATCAAATCTTCGATATCCTCAATCCCAACAGATATTCTAAGGGTAGCATCTGTAATCCCGTTCCTTTGTCGGATTTCCTCTGGAACATCTGCATGGGTCTGGGTGGTGGGATAGGTAATCAAGGTCTCCACACCGCCCAGGCTCTCTGCAAATTTTATCATCTTTACTTTTTCAAGAATCGCCAGTGCAAATTCTTTACGTTCCACGTTAAAAGTAATCATGGCGCCAAAGCCCCTGGCCTGCTTTTTCATAATCTCATATCCCGGATGTTCTTCAAAGCCCGGGTAAATTACCTTGGTCACTGCCCTTTGTGTTTTTAACCACTTTGCTATTTCCAAGGCATTAGACGCTGCCCTTTCCATGCGGATTCCCAAGGTTTTAATTCCACGCTGAATCAGAAAACTGTCAAAGGGTGAAAGTCCTGAGCCTGTAGTTTTGATGAAAAACCGAAACTTTTCACTAATGTCACTTCGATTGGTCACCAAAAAGCCTGCCAGGGTATCATTGTGTCCTCCCAGATACTTTGTTCCGCTGTGTACAACGATATCTGCTCCTAACTTTAATGGATTCTGAAAGTAGGGAGATAAAAATGTGTTGTCCACAATCAACAGTAATCCATGGCGTTTTGCTATGTTCGAAAGCTGTTCTATGTCTGTGACATTCATCATTGGATTGGTGGGAGTCTCAATGTAGATAGCCTTTGTCTTATCCGTAATATAAGATTCCACATCTTCTCTGTAACAGTCAATATGTGAAAAAGTTATCCCATTTTTTTCCGAGACATGGTGAAATAAACGGATACTCCCTCCGTATAAGTCCGAATCCACAATCAGGTGGTCCCCCGGTTGAAATAATTCCATTAACAGGGAAATGGCCGCCATTCCCGTGGAAAATGCCAAAGCATCTATTCCTCCTTCCAGAGTTGCCACCAGCTTTTCTAAATTTTCCCTTGTGGGATTCTGCAACCGGCTGTAATCGTACCCTGTACTTTTCCCTACTCCCGGATGCGCGTAGGTGGCTGTCTGGTAAATTGGGTAAGCTATGGAACCAAAGTTTTCCACTTTTCCTTCGCTTTCCTGAAGGTGCAAACACCTAGTATTTATTCCTCTCTCCATATGTAATCACTCCTTTTGTTATTAACGATAAAATAAATTTAAGTAATTATAACATCAAGATGAATCCGTAGAATAATACCAGATACTAATTGCCCGTGATAACTCCACCTTATCACAGTAGATTTCTTATCAAAAAGAATCCGCTATACCAATAATTAGTATAGCGGACTTTATTAGGGATTACAATTGACTTTGTCCAAAAAACAAACCAAACATTCTCATTCATTTTTCAAAGAATGCCATACTTCATCATGTCCTCCCCTTACCTAGTTTTGTTTTTTGCAAAGTAAGTTACCACCAAAACCATTCCCCTTGTAGCATTTTCCAGTGCCATGCAAATCCATGCGCCGATGACACCGGCATGAAAGAAATAAATTGCAATCCAGGTACCCAATACCCGGACAAGCCATAGGGTCATGGCGGAGACAAAAAAGGTTCTTTTGGTATCCCCCATTCCATTAAAAATCCCCTCCATAACAACAGAAATGGCAAACATAGGTTCATTCACTGCCACGATACAAAACAAGATTCTCCCTAAGGCAATCACTTCTTCATTGGAAGTAAAAAAGGACAAAACATTTCTTGCAAAACACAACATAAATAATGCAACAAGAAACATGACAACGCCAATAAAAGTGCAGGATACCTTTGTTAACAGATTCAGTTTGGTTTGATTTTTTTCTCCCGTTATATTTCCTGACATAGTGGTGACCGCTGACTGTGCACCGATAACAGGCATATAAAAAGCAGATTCCGCCGTAAAAGTAATGCTATGAGCTGCAAAGGAAATGGTACTAAGTCTGGCCACAAAAGATGAAAATACAATCCTTCCTGTACTAGTCACCATTCTACACAAAAAAACCGGATAGGCCACAAGAAATATCTTTTTTAGGACGAAGACATCCCACTTTTTTTCCCTCCCTCTAGGCGACAGCATCGCATTCTTCCATACTGCTGCAATCATACAAATTCCGCCTATCAGGTTTGCACAGGACGTGGCAAGCGCAGCACCGTTAATTCCCATACCTGCTCCCCACAAGTAGAAATGTATTTTTCCAATCTCTATCAGCCTGCTTTCATATATGAAAAGTACATTGAAACAGATATTTAACAAATTCATGCCTACATTCACATACATTGGTGTCTTCATATTTCCTGCTCCCTTTAAGGCAGAACCTAACAAAATATTAAATGACATACCAAGCATTCCATAATAACTAATTTTAAAATAGTCAGAGGCCATTTTTCGTATATACTTGTCTGCCCCCATCCATCCAGGCAAAAAAGGACTGATACAAATAGCAACACACATAAGCAGTATGCCAAGCAGGAGGGAGAGGTGAAAAGCTTGGATTGTAGCTTTTATCCCTTCTTCTTTTTTTCCTCTCCCCATAGCGATAGCAATAAATGATATAATACCTACGCCCACGGACATAAGCACCCCTCTTAACAAAAAGGAAACCTCCGTTGTAAGCCCAATGGCTGCTGATGCATTCTCGCCCAACTTACCAACCATAATATAATCAGCATAACCAACTGCTGATTGAAGGGCATAATCAATCATCGATGGTATGGTTAAAGCAACCAGCCTCCTTCCTATTTGTATACTTTCTTTATCCATACACACCTCCTACTGATACCTCTAAGCTTCCATTTCTTTTATATATAATACATATCCTGCGGAATAATCCTGGCCAGGAATTTTTTTGTTCTCTCTTCCTTGGGATTTGTAAAGATTTCTTTGGGTGTCCCCTCTTCCACAACACTTCCTCCATCCATAAATACAACTTTATCCGAAACCTCTTCTGCAAAAGACATTTCATGAGTTACAATAATCATGGTAATTCCTTTTTTCGCAACCTTTTTTATTACGTCTAAGGTTTCCCCTACCCACTCAGGATCCAATGCCGAGGTAGGCTCATCAAATAAAATAACCTCCGGATTCAAAGCCACAGCTCTTGCAATTCCTACACGCTGTTGCTGTCCACCGGATAACTGACTGGGATAAAAGTCTTTCCGGTTCGATAATCCTACCCATTCTAATGCGGCTTCTGCCCTTTTTCTTGCTTCATCTTTGGGAATTTTCTGTACCACAACCAAACCTTCCATTACATTTTGCAGAGCCGTTTTATGGTAAAACAAACCATAGTTTTGAAATACAAAGGCAGTTCTTCGCCGTACATTTAATATCTCTTTTCTACTTGCTTTCCTTAGGTTAATTCTGGTATCTCCAATCCTAAGTTCTCCCTCTTCCGCTCTTTCCAGGAAATTGATGCATCTAAGAAATGTAGTTTTTCCTGAGCCACTTGGACCTAATATTGTTACCACTTGTCCTTTTTGTATTTTAAATGAAACATCTTTTAAGACTTCTTGTTTCCCAAATGATTTTTTTAAATGCGTAATTTCTATCATACAATCTGCCTCCTAAATTTTGTGCTACGGACTTCTATCTGTTTTGCCAGGGTTTCTAATACAAAAGAAAACAGCCAATATACCAATGCAGCAGCCAAATATCCCTCCAGATAACTGTAAGACAACGCACAAGGAGTTAAGGCTCCACCCATAATCTCCAAGATGCCAATGGCTGATACCAGATTTGTTCCCTTGATGGTTCCCACCAGATTGTTAATCAAGCCGGGAATTGCTACCGGAACTAACTGTGGTAAAATAATGCGGTACAATGTTTGCAATTTACTTAATCCAATAGCATATCCTGCTTCATATTGTACCTGTTCAATGGATTGTAATGCTCCTCTGATTGTCTCGCTGTAACTACAGCTGGAGGAAAGAATCAGACTAAAATATCCCACAATAACAGGATTAATCTCGCTGATAGTTTTTGAAATATGAAAAAAACGTGCCACATTATCGTAGTTTGTCATAAACAACAGATTATAAATCACCAATGCCACCATAAGGGGTAACCCGTTATAAATGGTTACAAACCAGGCCAGAAACTGTGAGATCATTGGCACTTTGTAATTTCTGATTATGGCAATGGTGCCGCCAATGAATAAGCTGATTACAAATGTGTATATTGTTAGTTTGAATGTAACAGGAAGATATGCTATTGCCCCCTGTAATGAGTCGAAAAAATTTTCACTGCTGAATGACATACTATCACCTTCTTTCGTATTGCAATTTTTGATTGATTAGAAAAAAAAGAAATCTTAATATCAAACTTAAAATAATAAAAATCAATGCCACAACCAGATATGCCTCCAAAGCATGACCGGTAGCAGTTCCCAAAGTCTTTGCTTTTCCCATAATATCTAATACCCCACCTATGGTAAATACCAAGGATGTATTTTGGAAAACTCCAATCAAATCCACACCATATGAGGGAATAATAATTCTAATAGTCTGTGGCAACACAATCCGGGTGAATGTCTGAAGTCTTGTCATTCCAATGGAATATCCTGCTTCTGACTGTATTGGCGGAATAGATAAAATGGCACTTCTGAATATTTCTCCTAAAAATGCACCTTCATTGAGTATAAACGCAATATCTACAAATATAATTGTGGACCAGGTATTGATATTAATTCCAAACAATCCCTGGACCAAAAGTGGTAATCCATAATATACAACCATCATTTGTACCAAAAGTGGGGTTCCTCTCATAAATGAGATATAAATGCCGAGAATCTGATGCAGTACCGGAATCCTTTGAATTCTCAGTACTGCAACAGCAATAGCAAGCACAGTTCCCACAATCATAGAAACAAGTACGATAGAAAAAGTTACACTCAACTGAGGTATAATTTTAGGAATTGTATCTATAAACCTTTCAAAGTCAAAATACTTTCCCATACGCCTTACTCACTTTCCGTAAAATCTCCACCAATATACTGAATAGACAGCTCTGCCAATTTTCCACTTTCCTTTAATTCTTTCAGTGCACCATCGATTGCCTGTTGCAACTGTGTCTCATCTTTTCTATATAGATAATAGGTTTTTGAATCATTAATTGGCTCGCCTACTACCTTTAAGAAATCCTTTCCTTCACCAAAATTTTTGTTGTATTTTTCCACATCACGCTTCGTCAAAACAAGTGCCTTGGCTGCACCACTTTTTATAGCTGCTGCACCTTCTTCATCTGTACTACCATCTGTGGCCACAATTTCTACAGCTTTATCAGGATGTTCTTCATTGTAATTGTTTACTATTGTTGTGGTTGCACTTGTGGTTCCACCAGTTCTTACCTTCTGTCCGGCTAAATCCTCTAAGGACTGGGTTGTATTGTCATCTGTCAATACTGCAAGATATGTAACATAAGATGTATATGCTTCTTCACCAAACAAATATTTCTCCGCTCTCTCATCTGTATATTCATACTGATGTGCTGCTACATCAATTTTTCCAGATTCCAGTGACAATAACAAACTGTCAAAATTCATGGACTGATATTCAAATTCATACTCTGGGAGTAAGTTGTCAATCTCCTGCAGCAGAGCGTATTCATAACCGGTTGCCTTTCCGTTTTCATCTAAATAGCAATACGGGTTATAGTTAGTACCTGAGCCAATTACAACCTTCTGTACCTTTGAAGTATCCTCTGCCTCTTTTGCAGGAGCACTGGTTTCTTCCGTCTCCTTTGCAGTGACACTGGCATCTTCACTTTTCTGTCCACAACCTGTAAGCGTACTAAAACCCATAGTTAAAATCGCAAGTAACGTAATTCCTTTTCTTAAAATATTCTTCATAGACTTTTCCTCCTTTGTTCCAAAAACAGTTGTTCTTTCCATATGTTCTCTACCATCCTTTCCTGAATTTGTAAGCGATAAGAGCTTTGGTAAAACCACCCTCTCATCTGATGTCGAATATAATAACACAGGATATAAATTGTGACTATTACCTGGAATCTATCGTCTATGATAATTTTATTGTATAAAACAAAACAGCCGTCATAAACAGAATTGGTTCTATTTATGACGACCATCTTTCTTTTCTCCCTATTCTTCTGTATAGCTACGCACCTGTTACTGTACACAGCCTGTGCGCACAGTAACGATTTCAGCCCATCAAAAATGCATCTACGATGCATGGGGCTGAAATTTCCCACAATATCATTCTTGGCGCATAGCTTAACAGCAAGTGTTAAGCTTGCGTCTGTACAGTAACACGCACCTTCAGCATCACTCCAAGTTCCTTCGCAATTTGCCTGCTCTGTTCTATCTCCTCTGGGGAAAGCAGACTTAATACCGAAAGCACTACTTCCTTTTTCTGCCGAATTGCTTCCCGTGCAAAACCCAACACCTGCTCAAAGGCATCCGGACAGTTGGGCCGTACCAATTCCTCATACCTTTTGGCATTTGGTGCATTCAGACTAATGGAATAGGCATCCACTACCGATGCTAATTCTGGCAAAATATCTCGCTGATTATAAACATTTCCCAGTCCATTTGTATTCACCCGCACGGGAAGATTGTATTGTTCCTTAAACCATTTTGCTATCGCAAAAAGCTTTTCCACCTCACAGGTGGGCTCTCCATAACCGCAAAAAATCAATCCATCGTAATTCGAAAAATCATAGCTTGAAATTGCCCTTTTAAATTCTTCCACTGTAGGATCCTTGCCAAGCACCAAGGAAGCAGATGCTCCTATGGAATGTTTCTTTTTCCTCACACAAAAAATACAATCTGCACTACATTTGTTGGTCAAATTTACATAAATCTGATTTTTGTATTCATATGCTAAATCACCCATATTTTTGCCTCCTACAAAATTCTTTTTGATTGTCAAATCCCCTTAATGTTACTTCCAAATTTCATAATCTAAACTATCGATAAAGCTTGGGATCTCTATTTCCTTTCCCATGGTGTCAGCCTTTCTCATGAAATTAATTTGTTCCATTTCTCCATTGACATAATAGTCAGCTATGAAATCCTCCGTTCCAATCAC
>CACXGE010000152.1 GCA_902767135.1 uncultured Lachnospiraceae bacterium
CAATTCTGAATACTGACCGTTTTTCTCTCCTTATATAGGGGAGAGTTATCCACAGGAACTGATAAAATCATTTATCAATTACCTATTTAAAATGAGAACATCCTTGATTCTCTCTCAAAAGAGAATAACTGATATTCTTGTAAAAAGCAACTGTTAGTTTTTATATGCAGGAATTTTTTCAGATTCCAATAGACACATTACTCCATTCATGCTAGAATGACTTTGTATCATTCAGAGAAAGAAGCGGATGCGTTTCCGATGTTGATGCCCTATGAACACACTTGAAGTATTGACTTTAGTGCTAGTAATTTTCGCGGCTCTGTCATACATTGACAATCATTTAAGCAAAAAGAAATAGCATCCCAAGCCCTAGGAAAGTTTGGATGCTATTTCTTAAATAAAATTCAATTTTACTGAGGGCAATCGGATAACACATCCGATAACCTTTCTAAGATGATTATACATTGAGAGGCTTGTTTTTTCAAGTCTCTCTTTTAAATTGATTTAGTCAAGTGTGAGTTGGGTTACAGTCAACTCCTGATTATAAAAATACAATAATAAACGCCCTTGCAAGTAAACTTGCAGGGCGTTATTATTGCATGGCTTGTAGATTAGCCGAAGTATCTCTTTAATAATCCTTCAAATGCCTTACCATGTCTAGCCTCGTCACGAGCCATTTCATGTACGGTATCGTGGATAGCATCTAAGTTAGCAGCCTTAGCACGCTTAGCTAAATCAAATTTACCTGCTGTTGCGCCATTTTCAGCTTCTACTCTCATTTCAAGATTCTTCTTTGTGCTGTCTGTTACAACTTCACCTAATAATTCTGCAAATTTTGCTGCATGTTCAGCTTCTTCATAAGCTGCTTTTTCCCAGTATAATCCGATTTCAGGATATCCTTCTCTGTGTGCTACTCTTGCCATTGCAAGATACATACCTACTTCAGTACATTCACCGTTAAAGTTAGCTCTTAAGTCATCGATAATGTCCTGGCTAACACCCTGAGCCACACCTACTACATGCTCTGCTGCCCATGTTTTTTCTCCTGCCTGTTCTGTAAACTTAGATGCTGGTGCTTTACACTGTGGGCAAGCCTCTGGTGCTGTTTCTCCTTCATATACATATCCACATACCTGACAAACGAATTTTTTCATTGTTAAAATTCTCCTTTCATTATAAAAATTATTTACAATCTTCACATCTTCCATAAAAATATGCTACGTGTCCCTCTACCACACCACCAAAATTGGCATTCGCTATTTTGTCAATCTGGTCAATGTCATCCATCTCAAGGTCTATTACACTTCCACATCTTTTACAGATAAAATGATAATGGGGGAGTGGATTTCCGTCAAAACGATCCGGTCCATCTCCAGTTGAAATTTTCATAATCTCTCCCCGCTGTGAAAGCAATGACAGATTACGATATACTGTTCCAAGACTAATATTAGGATACTCTTTCCTTACATTGGTGTATACGACATCAGCAGTGGGATGATCTTTTCTCGTCATAAGGAAGTTTTTTATTGATTCTCTTTGTCTGCTGTATTTTAATTGTTGCATATACTACCTACCTTTCTGAACAGAAAGCTTATTCAGTAATAGCAATGATTACTGTTTTATAATAGCCCATGTGATAATTTTTTTCAAGAATATATTTTTATTTTCTATATATTCTACTTCTTGCACAATTTACAATTATTGATTTCGTCCAAACTGCATAATCAGTTCCATTTTTTTGCCACGGTTTAACTGCTTAATTTGATATTCCCGTCTCATTGCCTCTTCCTTACTTTCAAAACACTCATAATATTTTAGAACCACTGGCAATCTTGTTTTGGTATATTTTGCTCCCTTTCCCTGATTGTGTGCCTTCATCCTCTTTTCAATATCATTGGTCCATCCGGTATATAGAGTGCCATCAGAACACTCCACAATATATGTATAATTCATTTTTTCCCTTTCTTCCCCCTGAAGCTAAGCTCCAGGAGGGCTGTCTTGCTACTCTTCTAAATAATCCTTTGGATCTACAGGGACATCATCCTTGGTCATTTGAAAATACAAATTATTTCCTTCCTTACTATAATATCGGCTGGTTTGTCCTATTCTTCCCAGAACTTCTCCTTGATTTATTGTTTTTCCTTCCGTACAATTCACCTGACTTAACTGTCCATAAATTGCCTTATATCCGTTTCCTATGTCCATGGTTACTGTCATCCCTGTTTCCGGTTCCTGTGAAATGGAGATGACTGTCCCTGTAGCAACTGTCACTACTTCGGTGCCTTCCTCACAGCCAATCACCATAGCAGGATTATACTTATACTGGTCTAATGTGGCAAAATATGTGGTGCTGTCCATACTATAATCAATGGCTACTGTCCCCTGTACCGGCAAGGTAATTTTACTATCGGCTGTAAAGTTACCTGACCCTTTACTCACTGTCTCCGATGCCACTACCGACTGAGTTTCATCCTCATCCTTAGTATCTTCTTTTTTTGTTTCTTCTTTGGCTATTTCACTTTCCTTTGTTGTTTCTTCTTTTGCTGTTTCTTCTTTTGCCTGCTCCTTAATGTACTCGTCCGTTGCATCCATCACATTATCCATGCCGAATTCTTCTGTAGTATTTTTCACATTTTTTGAATTGTTTACAGCCACCGGCTGTTCTTCCTCAGTTTCTTTTTGTTGTGTCTCTGTCTTTGCCTGCTCCTCCTGAACCTGACTCAAATCGATGTAACCTGAGCTGTCATCGGTTGTAAAACAACCCAATGCATAAGCCCCTGTCATAGTAACTGCTGCAGTACCTAGCAATGTAATTGCTGCCATGATTTTTTTCTTCTTCATTCCTATCACCTCAGCAATAGTATCATCCTTTTTGCTCACTTTTATACCGCATTTTTTTGTTATTTCAATTTCCTGCTTTTGGTTATCACCATTATTCTATCACCAATTCTATATTTGTATAATAATACTTTAAAATTTCTTCATAAGTTTTTCCCTCCTTTGCCATTTCATTTGCATTGTACTGACTAAGTCCAATACCATGTCCCACACCCTTTGTGGTAATGATATAATTGTCACCACTTTCTTCTATGTAATAACAGGAAGATTCCAAGTTAAAAATATGGCGAAATTCTTCTCCAGAAAGTTTTCGTTCCCCCACCTGCACCTTTTCTACATACTCCTTTGAGTCTCTTTCACACACACATATACTCTCCTGTTTTTTCCTCATTGCTTCCACCTCTTCCTTGGATAAATGAATTTCTTCCTTCAGTTTTCCATAAATCTTTTCTTTTGATATGGTTTGTACTGCCAGATAAGTATCTGCCAACAAGTCATAAGGATTTTGTACAGATGGTAAGTAAGAATAGGATTTACTTTTGTATGCCTCCTCTCCACTTCTGCTCATCCCATTACTCATCACACAAAAAGAAGGCTCTATGTACTCTCCCTGATACTTCATTACCACACCCTTAGTATCTTGTACTGCTTTTTTTACTTTTTCGTAATATTCCTTTGCTTTGATATATCCATATTGTTCTTCCATTTGTTCAAACCCAAAAACCTCTGTCGCCCATTCCCCCTGCACAATTTCCTTGTATATTACTGTACGAGCTATCACGGCCTGGGCTTTTAGAGTTTCCGGCTCACTTTCCAATGAAATCTGCCTTGCCACAATGCCAGGCAGAACTTCTTCCCCATAATTTTTTTCGGAGTATGACTGCAGCACCTTACTATTTACCGGTGTTTTGCTAAAACTTCCTATAATAAACGGAATACAAATAAAGATAAGCATAATGGTAAATACTAACTTTATCTTTTCACTCAAATGAACACTCTCCTCTTGCTTTTTTTTTCATTCTGTTGTATACTCCTAGTAAGTATTAAAAAACTACTATCTATTTTCGTAAGAAAATATCATTGCGAAGTAATTTTTATGACTTTTGCTTCGTATCTGGAAGATACGGAATAAATACCAGAATTTTTTTAAGGAGGATATCTTATGATACAACAAAATTTAACTTTAATGACAGATTTATATGAACTGACCATGATGCAGGGGTACTTTACTTCCCAGCACAATAAAAAAGTGGTTTTTGATGTTTTTTACCGTACCAACCCATCCGGCAGTGCTTATGCCATTGCTGCAGGACTAGAACAGGTAATCGACTATATCAAAAATTTACAGTTTACCCCGGAGGATATTTCTTATTTAAGAAAAATCAACCTGTTTCAGGAAGATTTTTTAGAATATCTCTCCCACTTTCGCTTTACAGGGGATATCTATGCTGTGCCAGAGGGAACTGTGGTTTTTCCAAAAGAACCACTTTTAAAAATTGTAGCACCAATTATGGAAGCTCAACTCATTGAAACCACCATTTTAAATATAATTAACCACCAAAGTCTCATTGCCACCAAAGCCTCTAGAGTAGTATATGCTGCAAAGGGTGATGGTATTATGGAATTTGGCCTTAGACGGGCCCAGGGTCCGGATGCCGGAACCTTAGGCGCCAGAGCTGCTGTCATTGGTGGATGTATCGGAACCTCCAATGTACTTACTGGAAAATTATTTCAGGTACCCATAAAAGGCACCCACGCCCACAGTTGGATCATGAGTTTTCCAGATGAATACACTGCTTTCAAAACCTATGCCAATCTTTACCCGGATGCGTGTATTTTGCTGGTAGACACATATGACACATTAAAATCCGGCGTTCCCAATGCCATTAAAGTATTCAATGAACTGAAGGAAGCTGGAATTAAACTGAAAAATTACGGGATTCGTCTGGACAGCGGAGACCTTGCATATCTGTCCAAAAAAGCAAGAAAAATGTTGGATGAGGCTGGATTTAACGATGCAATCATATCAGCTTCCAGCGATTTGGATGAATACCTGATAGACAGTCTGAAAACCCAGGGTGCCGCCATTACTTCCTGGGGGGTAGGAACCAATCTGATTACCTGCAAAGATAACCCTTCCTTTGGAGGTGTATACAAGCTGGCGGCTGTATACGATGAAGAAGAGAATACGTTTCTTCCAAAAATCAAACTATCTGAGAACATTGAAAAGATTACCAATCCTGGAAGTAAAGAAGTCTACCGAATCTACGATGCCAAATCTGGTAAGATTCGTGCTGACCTTATCTGTCTTGAAGAAGAAAGTTTTTCCCCATCCCAGGACCTACTGTTGTTCGACCCTATTGCCACCTGGAAAAAAACTTTGTTAAAGGCTGGAAGCTACACCTTGAGGAGATTATTAATCCCTATTTTCAAAAATGGGGAATGCATTTATACTTCCCCTACCGTTATGGATATTCAAAAATACTGCACCAAAGAATTAAACACCCTTTGGGAAGAAAACAGGCGCTTGGTCAATCCTCAGGAAGTTTATGTGGATTTATCCACCAAGCTTTATGAAACCAAACAGAAATTATTGGACAACAAGTAAACGCTTCATAGTGGGTATATTGACAACAAGAGCAACCGTTCTTAATTCGGTTGCTCTTGTTTGTTCTTTCTGCAATTATCTGG
>CACXGE010000153.1 GCA_902767135.1 uncultured Lachnospiraceae bacterium
CAATTCTGAATACTGACCGTTTTTCTCTCCTTATATAGGGGAGAGTTATCCACAGGAACTGATAAAATCATTTATCAATTACCTAATTAATATACCATTAGTATACCGTATTTTACGAAATTTGAACAGAGGAAAGCTGAAATGTATAATATTCCAATTTTATGCCAAAAATAAGTAATGAAATTTTTGATTAAAAAATGAAAAGAAAAGAAAATATGACTGTGAGATTCTATGAATTTATTGTATAAATTTTGGGAATTATTAACAGGAATAGAAAAAAGCAAAAAAAATTCTTTCATGGAAACTCCGAAAAATTCTGTGCTTTGTTGACAACAAAGGTTTGATTGCTTATAGTGTTTAGCGAGACTTAAGAAATACCATGCAGACAAAAAAATCAGGAGAGATCCATAGAGAAAAGAAATGCGAGGTAGAAATATGCAGGCTGGGGAGCAGATTCCCAATAGGTTACTGAGTAAAGGAAAAGAGGTATGGAGAAAATCGTATGAAAATTGTATGGTTTTTGCCACAGGCGCAGCAGTGGTGGCACTGATTTCTTTTAACGCACAGCAGTTTGGAAGTAGTGTGAAATATCCGGCAATACGTGTGTATGCTCAGAACCAGAAAGAAAACCAAACCACCTGCCAAAGAAAAGAACTAGGTAAGAAAGAAGTAACAAAGTCGCAACCAGAGAAAGCGGGAGAAAAGGATATTGCGGCAGAAGAGGAAGAAGAGGAGGAACAAACAGAAAATGTGGCAGAGGAGACAGATATGACAGATATCTGTGAAGAACCGAAAGTGGAATGCCTGGGAAGCACAGACACTATGATGGACACCAATTCCATGGTATATGAAAATACTCTGTGTTCAGATGAAGAAGAGTATGAGGTGTTGACAAGGATTGTAGAGGCGGAGGCTTCCGGAGAGGGACTGGATGGAAAACGTCTGGTGGCGAATGTGATAGTAAACCGGGTTCGATGCGAGAAGTTTCCAAACACAATTACAGAAGTTGTATTCCAGAGGAATCAGTTCTCACCTATTTTGGATGGAAGGTTTTATCGTGTCACAGTGAGCCAGGAGACCAAAGAGGCAGTAAATCAGGCACTAAGTGGGGTGGATACATCCCAGAATGCACTGTTTTTCTCGGCAAGGTCAAAAGCAGACCCTGACAATATGAGTTGGTTTGATAATAATTTAAAATGGCTATTTGCATATGGTGGTCATGAATTTTATACATTGCCTTAGCGAAAACTTAGAAAATAAACAGATAGGTTAATTTTTCCTTGTCTATAAAATAAAATTATGATATACTAGCACAGAAAGTGTAGATTACACGTAGATAACAGTAAAAGAGAAGAGGATGAATAAAAATGGAATTGTTATACAAAAGTACAAGAAGTAATTCAGAACCGGTAACAGCTTCCAAAGCGATTTTGAAAGGTTTAGCGGATGATGGTGGACTGTTTGTTCCTATGTCGCTTCCAAAGCTTTCTATTTCATTAGAACAGCTGGCAAAGATGGACTATAAGCAGACAGCGTATGAAGTAATGAAGCTGTTCCTTACAGATTTTACAGAAGAAGAGTTGAAAAATTGTATCAATAATGCATATGATGAAAAATTTGATACAAGTGCAATCGCGCCAATCGTGAAGGCAGATGGAGCTTATTACTTAGAATTATTCCACGGTGCAACAATTGCATTTAAAGATATGGCACTTTCTATTTTGCCACATTTGATGACAACTGCTGCCAAGAAAAACAATGTAAAGAATGACATTGTGATTCTTACTGCTACTTCTGGAGATACAGGAAAAGCAGCTTTGGCAGGTTTTGCAGATGTTAAGGGAACAAAGATTATTGTGTTTTATCCAAAGAATGGTGTTAGTGCTGTTCAGGAAAAGCAGATGGTTACTCAGAAAGGTGACAATACATTCGTTGTTGGAATTAAAGGAAACTTTGACGATGCCCAGAGTGGCGTTAAGGCGATTTTTGGTGACAAGGAGTTAGCTGCCCAGTTAGACAGTGCAGGATTCCAGTTTTCATCAGCCAATTCCATCAACATTGGTCGTTTAGTACCCCAGGTAGTGTATTATGTATATGCATATGCACAGTTACTTGCCAAGGGTGAAATCCAGGATGGCGAGAAAATCAATGTTGTAGTTCCAACCGGAAACTTTGGTAACATTTTAGCTGCATTCTATGCAAAAAATATGGGTATTCCAATTGAGAAATTAATCTGTGCATCCAATGATAACAAAGTATTGTATGATTTCTTTGAAACAGGATGCTATGACAGAAACCGTGATTTTATTTTAACCACATCTCCATCTATGGATATTTTGATCTCAAGTAACCTTGAAAGATTGATTTATAGAATTGCAGGAAATGATGCTGAGAAGAATGCGGAATTTATGAAAGCTTTAACCAGCGAAGGAAAATATGAAATTACAGGTGAGATGAAAGCACAGTTAAAAGATTTCTATGGAAATTATGCAACAGAAGCAGAGACAGCAGATGTAATTAAGGAAGTATACTCAAAGGCAAACTATGTTTTAGATACCCATACAGCAGTAGCTGCTAAGGTGTACGAAAAATACAAAGCAGATACGAAAGATGATACAAAGACTGTAATTGCAAGTACAGCAAGTCCATATAAGTTTTCGAGAAGTGTTATGTCAGCAATTGACAGCAAATACGAAGCAGTGGAAGACTTTGATTTAATAGATGAATTGACAAAGATTTCCAAAGTTCCAGAACCAAATGCGATTAAGGAAATCCGTACCGCTAAGATTCTTCACGATACTGTATGCGAAGTTGGTGAAATGAAGGATGTTGTAAAGAAGTTCTTGGGCGTGTAGTTTTTGGGTTATTGAAAAAGATAGAAGATAAAAAAATGAGAAAGAAAAATCTCCAGGCATAACCTGGAGATTTTTCTTTCTCAAACACTGTTTACGAGTCATTGGCAATGACAAAATATAATGTGCCAAAAGGAAAATTAATTGGAATACAATAAACAGTGTCATTGAAATCCAAATCACACTCATTTTCCAATGGCGGATCTAACTTTAATTCCATCTGGAATTCATTAGACATATTAACAGTAAAGATACCGTTATGTAAGTTTAAGAAATCACAGATGGAAGCTTCCACATACTCATCAAATTCAGTGAAATCTTCTTCGGCATAACGGCTTGCCATGGCAATTAATGTTTCCTCAGAAGCGTAAATTCCTGATTTTGCCTTAAATGGACCGGTAATACCCTGCGAGAAGTAAAGGTTCTCTTCTGGTTTTTTCATGATATACTCTTTGTATGGAGTAAAATCGGTTCCAATAAATCTTGTAATATTATTAAACAATAAAGTAAGATATTTCATAAATACTTCTGAATTTTCCAGTCCTGTTAAGTCATAGAAATCGTTAATCAGGATATTGATTTTGGTAGTCTGGAGCAGACTTAATTTATTTAAATCTTCCAAACGATACTTTTCACGGAACCGTTCCAATGCATGGTGGCAATCTTCTGAGGAAATTGCATTTGCATCGATTAAAACTTTACAAAGCACCTCGCAGTCATTCTTTTGAAGAGCAAGCAATTTTTCCATATCCTCCTGGGTCATGAATTTGGCTTCAACTACAAGCTCCCCAAAGCGCTTGTCCTGCTGTGTCTGCATAATATGTATCTGTTCTACCTGCTCTTTCGTAAGATATCCATAACGAATAGCCAACTCACCAATTCTTTTATGGATTCTTTGGACCTCCTGAATACCATCCGTTAATTGTTCAGGCGTAACAAGATTCTCGTTTAATAAATAATTTCCAAAAAATTGTGAAAACATTTACTTTCCCCCCTTAAGTTTATTTTCGATAGATTTTAGAATCATATCATTATCAATTGGTTTTTGGACAAAGTCCCTGGCTCCTGCTTTCAAAGCCTGTTTTAAATTGTCCTGGGTACCAACAGAAGATGTCATAACAATGTAAGCATCGGGATCATAGGCAATAATTTCATTTACTGCACTGATACCATCTTTCTTCGGCATTACAATGTCAAGAAATACAATATCTGGATTTTCCTCCTTATATAATTCAACTGCATTCTCACCGTCGGTTGCTTCTATGATTTGATTGCAACCAATAATTTTTAGGTAATCCTTTAGCTTTTTTCTGGCTAGAACAGAATCATCGCACACTAGGATTTTAATTGTTTTTAATGTCATGTTCTCTCCTCCTTATTATCTGACTGGGAATTGTCCCAATCATGTAAAACTATACTTTTATTCTACTATACTTATTGTGCGTTTTCAATAAAAAAATAAAAAAATCACAAACATCATAGTCATTAATGCTACAAAAAAACTATTTTACATTGAGAGTTATTGATATATAATACTTAGTAGGAAAGAGAGGTAGAAAATGATTAGAGAAAGACTTGATTTGTTTCGTGAGGAAATGAAAAAACGAGAGATTGATTTATACTATATTCCTACATCAGATTATCATCAATCGGAGTACGTAGGAGAATACTTTAAATGCAGACAGTACCTTAGTGGATTTACCGGTTCCGCAGGCAGTCTGGTTGTAACCAAGGAGGAAGCGGCACTCTTTACAGATGGAAGGTATCATATTCAAGCGGAGAAGGAATTAGATGGCAGTGGTGTCATATTATTTAAGTGCGGTGAAAAGCAGATTCCAACAGATGAGGAATATATTCAAGTGTATATGAAAAATCATAAAACCGTTGGATTCGATGGAAGGACAGTGTCTGTTGCATTTGTGGAAGAATTGCAGAAAAAAACAGGAATTGAGAGAGAGTATATTTATGGGGATGTAGATTTGGCTGGAAAATTGTGGGATTCCCGACCTGAAATATCTAATCATTCCATATTTCTACTGTCGGAGCAACAGACAGGAGAAAGTACACAGAGTAAAATTCAGCGAATTCGGCAACGTATGGAGGAGAAAGCGTGTCAGTTACATCTGGTTACATCGTTAGATGATATTGCATGGATTTTGAATCTTCGAGGCAGTGATGTGGCTTGTAATCCGGTTTTTTTATCTTATTTAATTATTACCTTAGAGAAGGTATATTTGTATGTATCAGAAAAGGCAGTAGACCAAAGTGTAAAAAAATATATCAATGAGAATAAAATTCTGTTGGGAGAATATGACCAAATTTATCAGGACCTGCCTGAGATATGTATAAAAGAACAGGTACAGAAAATCTTGATGGACAAACAGGTGGTAAATTACCAATTGTATACTTTATTGCCTGAGAATGTTGAAGTTGTAGATGAGAGGAATCCTTCCACAGAAATGAAAGCCATCAAAAATCAAATAGAGATAGAAAATACAAAACAGGCACACATAAAAGATGGTGTGGTGGTTACGAAGTTTATACATTATGTAAAAAAGAATGCAGATAAACTTACGGAGTATGAGGCCGCAGAATATCTTGACAAATTAAGATTAGAGAATCCAGAGTGCTTTGATGTAAGTTTTGAAACTATTTCTGCCTATGGGGAAAATGCAGCCATGATGCATTACAGTGCCACCAGGGAACATTGCGCCAAACTGAAAAGAGAAGGTTTTTTGCTTGTGGACTCTGGTGGACAGTATACCCTTGGAACCACAGATGTTACAAGAACCATAGCTTTGGGGGCACTGACAGATGATATGAAAAAGTATTATACTTTGACCATGGTAGGTATGTTACGTCTTATGAATGCTGCATTTTTACAGGGATGTACCGGAAGGAATCTGGACATATTATCCAGGGGAGTGTTGTGGCAGTATGGAGTGGACTACCGTTGTGGAACAGGACATGGAGTGGGTCATATTCTCAATGTTCACGAAGGCCCCAATGCATTTCGTTGGAAGAACCGGGAGGGACTTGTGGATGCAGAGTTAAAGCCAGGAATGATTACAACAGATGAACCAGGAGTTTATTTTGAAAATCAGTTGGGAATTCGAATAGAAAATGAACTGCTCTGTGTCGAAAAACAGGAAAACCAATGGGGACAATTTCTGGGATTTGAATGTCTTACGTTTGTACCTTTGGAATTGGAGGCAGTGGATACCAAATATATGGAGGAATCCGATATTTGTCTCTTCAACCAATATCAGGCTCAGGTTTATGAAAAACTTTCACCGTATATGACAGAAGAGGAAAAGGTATGGTTAAGGGAATCTACCCGCAAAATAACAAAGACCGTCTGTGAAACTACCTAATATGTCAAAGGTTTCTAATTGTCAAGAGGAAAACATACAAAGATTTCAAAGTGATTTTTGTAGGATATATAGAAATTAGCTGAAAAAGAAACTGAAATTGAATAAAATATTGAAAAAAGGCATATAGTAAGGTATAATCAAATTATTAAGGAAGAGAAATTCCTGAGGTGTTCGATACTCTTGCTATTTTGAACCTACATTTACGTTTATGGGATTCCTATATTGCAAATTGGAAGTCAGGCCACCATTTATGCAGTGGAAGACGGAAGAGATGCTGCGGTTACCCACCTAGCTCTGCTAGGCGTCAAAGTGCAGGAACCGGCATTTTGGGTTATTAGATGGGAAGCAGATTTGCTTCCCATTTTTGTGTGATTGTCACTTTTTGATACTTGGACAGTGACAATGAGAAATGAAACAAGTAGGAGGCTGAAAATGGAAAAAGTATTAGTCCGTAAAAGAATATTTGCCGGGATTATCTGTGTCACATTACTGATAATCATGATTGTGGTGGCAATGTTTTCTTCGAAAAGGGAGGATATACAGGAAGATGAAGTATCTTTGACGGATGCAGTGATGCTCTTAAACTATATTTCAGAACAAAACTTTGAAGATGAACTTACTGGAGATTATCTGACAGTAGCACAGGGGAGAAGTATTTATGCTAAATTATGCAAAAACGCAGGAGCTTTTCCAATAAAGGGGAAGGCAGACAAGAAAAGACTGGCCAGACAGGAGTGGTTTGATATTTATATGAAATGTGTGGAAGCACAAGGAATGTCAGATATGATATCTACCGCTGACTACACTGTGATTGGAACGTTGGATGGAGCGGATAATCAAGTGTATACGGACCAGGGAATCGTGTTTTATGAAAATATAGATATTCATCAGGTTCGTTTCAAAAAGGGTACATACCTGTTGTTTGGAGAAAATATTATTTATCAGATTGCAGAGAAAAAAGAAGAGACCAAGATTCAAAATGTATATATCAAGAAGGCTGGTGAGGATTCCCTGATGTTGATGACCACAGAAGGTCAGGTAAATCTGACAAAAATAGCTTCCGTGCAAAATCCCCAGCTCCTATCTGAAAACGTAGCAGATATCACCGTGTATGACGGAGAATTAAAGGAAATTACACTGAAAAACGATTTGATTCATGGAAAGATTATGTCGGTGCAGGATGAGGAAATAGAAATTCAGGGATACGGCTCATTGCCACTTCAGGAAAATTTTTCTATTTATAAAACTTATGGTGAATTAGAAGGGGGAAATAAGAAGGATTTAGTGGTTGGATATGATGTGGCTGAATTTGCAGTAGAAGATGGGAAGGTCTGTGCAGCCTTGGTAAGAAAAACACCGGATATGCAGAATATCCGTGTGCTGATTAAAACCAGTAACTTTGCAGACTTATTTCATGACAGTATCACAATGGAGTTTACTGCAGAAACTACAGTAGTGTATGCTGACGGTGAAAAAGTATATCAGGCAGGGGATTCTGTAGAATTTAAACCAGGTGATTCCTGTTTTTCAGGAAATTGGGTATACATTGAACCAAAGGACAGTACAGGACGAATCATTCTAACCTCTGTGGAAAGGGATGGAGGGCAAACCGGGTATCGGGGAATCTTTGAAATCCATAAAGTGGATGGCAAGTTATGTCTGATTAATGAGTTACTGTTGGAGGAATATTTGTACGATGTGGTACCTAGCGAAATGCCCGCATCTTATGATTTTGAAGCATTAAAGGTTCAGGCAGTCTGTGCAAGAAGCTATGCGTATAATCAAATTCTTTACAATGGATATGCTCAGTACGGAGCACACGTAGACGACAGCGTCAGCTATCAGGTTTATCATAATGTTTCACCTACGGAAGATACTATAAATGCTGTAAAAGAAACCTGTGGGGAGGTGGCAAAATATGAGGATTCTGTAATAGATGCATATTACTATTCAACTTCATGTGGGGTCACCACAGATGCAGATATCTGGGAATGTGCAGAGGAAAAACCTTATATTGTCAGCCATACTGTGGATGAGAGTAACGAATATCTGGACTTGACATCGGAGAAAAGCTTTTCTACATTTATCAATGACAAATCCAGGGCATCTTATGATAGTGATGTGAATTGGTATCGTTGGAGAACCAGGGTCAGCTTGAAACAGCTAAAAAGGAATATTGATCAGAATATGATGGAAAGATATCAGGCAAATCCACAAAATATTCTTACAAGGAATGAAGATGGGGAATATGAAAGTGTTCCTGTGGACACAGTGGGAACAGTAAAATCCATCAGTATTACAAAACGGGGAAAGGGTGGCATTGCCACGGAAATGATAATCAAAGGAAGCAAAAATACGGTTAAGGTTTTAACAGAGTACAATATTCGTATATTTCTGGCACCTGTAAACAGTGTGTTAACCAGAAATGATAAAAGTAGTGTAAACAGCTTATCGTTGTTGCCAAGTGCATATATTACGGCACTTCCAGTTGTGGATGAAGAGGATTCCAAGACGGTGGTGGCATATGAAATGTACGGTGGAGGTTATGGTCATGGGGCAGGAATGAGTCAAAATGGAGCGAATGCAATGGCTAAGGAAGGAAAAGGCTATGAGGAGATTCTTCAGTTTTTTTATCAGGGAATCGTCCTGGAAAAGCTATATGATTAAATATGTTAGTTAGAATGATACAGATATACCATATCATAAGGAAGTCTGCAGAAGAAGTAAATGAGAAAAATATCAGTACGTTTGCAGCAAAAGCAGCATATTTTATCATACTTTCTTTTATTCCATTTTTAATTCTTCTGATGACTTTACTACAATTTACCAGGTTTCAGCAAGAAGATGTAATGCAGTTATTTCATCAGACAGTTCCAGAAACCATAGAGCCATTTATAAATTCCATTGTAAGTGAAATTTATGAGAAATCTTCTACCACTGTTATCTCAATTTCTGTGGTGGCAACTATGTGGACTGCAGGAAAGGGGGTAACAGCAGTGATTCAGGGACTGAATTCGGCTTATGGGTTAAAAGAAACACGTAACTACTTCCTGCAACGGGTTGTGGGGACTTTATATACCATAATGATGATTTTGGCTGTGGTGTTACTGTTGGTACTTGTTGTATTCGGAAATAAATTGCAAAGCCTTTTTGCTCCTCATTTTCCGATGATAAATGTCTTAGTGATATCTCTATTAAAATTTCGTTTTGTCATTGTTTTGATTGTTTTGACTTTGTTGTTTACATTTATGTATGTGACAATGCCAAACCATAAGAAGCTACATGGAAAGAAAATCAAGGAGAGATTTCGAGCCCATGAGCCGGGGGCAGTTTTCACCGCACTGGCATGGGGGCTGTTTTCCTTTTTCTTTTCAATTTACGTGGATCAGTTCAGCAATATGACCTATACATATGGAAGCCTGACAACCATTGTGGTTGTGATGATATGGCTGTATATGTGTATGTATATTATGTTGATTGGTGCTATGGTGAATGGTTGGTATTGCAACATCAAGGAAAATATGAAATAATAGGATTGCTGTTTGGTGGTTCTGAACAGATGTATAGTGAAAATAAGAAAGTGAGGATGTATTGTGAGTAAGGTAGCAATTGTTACAGACAGTAATAGTGGGATTACCCAGTCCCAGGCAAAAGAAGTGGGGGTTTTTGTGCTCCCCATGCCTTTTATGATTAATGAAGTGACTTTTCTAGAGGACATTGATTTAACACAGGAAGAGTTTTATCAAAAGTTGGAGGGAGATGCTAATATTTGCACTTCACAGCCTTCCCCTGAGTCTGTTATGAAGCTTTGGGATGAGGTGTTAAAAGAATATGACGAACTTGTGCATATTCCAATGTCCAGTGGTCTGAGTGGTTCCTGCCAGTCAGCTATGATGCTTGCACAGGATTATAGTGGACGGGTTCATGTGGTAAACAATCAGAGAATTTCTGTCACTCAGTTTCAGTCTGTTTTGGATGCCAAAGAACTGATTGCCCAGGGAAAAAGCGGAAAAGAAATTAAGGATATCTTGGAGGAAACCAAGTTTGAATCTAGTATTTACATTACATTAGATACCTTAAAGTATCTGAAAAAGGGAGGAAGAATTACTCCAGCCGCCGCTGCATTGGGAACTTTACTAAAGTTAAAGCCTGTATTGCAGATTCAAGGAGAAAAGTTAGACGCATTTTCCAAGGCACGGACGATGAAGCAGGCAAAGTCTACTATGATAAATGCCATCAAACAAGATATTGAGCGCCGATTTGGCGGGGATTTATCAAAGGTAAGACTTGCCATTGCATACACGAAAGATAAAACGGTAGCAGAGGAGTTTGCGAAAGAAGTGGAAGCGGAATTCCCAGATGTTCCAATCAGAATGGATCCTCTTTCTTTAAGTGTATCTTGTCATATTGGACCGGGGGCAGTGGCCTTGGCGGTTACAAAAAATGTGGAACTTTGATGAGAAGATTGTGGTGTTTACCATAAAAAAATAGATATGAGGTGAGAACTTTGAAATTAGAAGTGAAAAATATTCATAAGAGTTTTGGCGGAACGGAAGTCCTTCATGGAATCAGCTTTACGGTAGAAAGCAACAACGCCTTGGGATTGTTGGGAAGAAATGGTGCAGGAAAAACCACCACCATGCGAATCCTGATGGATGTGTTTAAGGCAAACCAGGGGGAAATTTTACTGGATGGGAAGAAATTTGAACCTTCAAAATGTAGTATTGGGTATATGCCGGAAGAACGAGGGTTATATCCAAAACGTGTGATTTTGGAACAGATGATTTACTTTGGAAGATTACACGGACTTGGAAAAAAGGAAGCCGAGGAAAGTAGCAAAAAATGGCTAAACCGTATGGGAATTGGAGAATATGCCAACAGGAAACTGGAGACTTTATCCAAGGGAAATCAGCAGAAGGTTCAGCTTGCAGCCACTTTGGTGGCAAATCCGGATATTGTAGTATTAGATGAACCTTTTTCTGGTCTAGATCCGGTAAATTCCCAGGTGTTAAAAGATATTGTGACAGAGTTGATAGCAAAGGGTAAATTGGTGATTTTTTCCAGCCATCAGATGAACTATGTAGAAGAGTTCTGTGACAACATTGTGATAATCAATCATGGAAATGTGGTGTTGTCAGGAAAGCTAAAAGAAATCAAAAGGGAATTTGGCAAGGATCAGTTGGTAGTTGGTTTTGAGCAGTTGTCCGGGGACGAGACCAGACAACTGCTGGAAACAAAATACTCAGAGTATGTTCAGGTTACAGCAGTCACAAAAAGTCAGGTAGTATTAAAATTAAAGGAATCCGTGGAAAAGAATGACTTTATACAGGCAATGGCAAAAAATGGAGAAAATATATCTTTTGTAGGAAATTATGAGCCATCCTTAAACGATATTTTTGTGGAGAAAGCAGGTGATGAGGTATGAGAAAGTTTTTCGTTGTGTTAGGATTCGAATTAAAAAATTATTTAAAAGACAAAACCTTTCTGATTATCACTCTCTTGATTTCCGTCTTCGGAGGACTGGCATTGTTTCTACCTAGTTTCTTCGATTTGTCAGATGTACTTCCAGTACCTGCCCATGAGGGAAAACAACAAATTTCAGAGGAACAGGAGAAAGAAAAAGAAGAAGAGGTTTCTATTAAATATTACATAAGTGATGATGAGAAGTTGATACCTAAGGAATTGTGGGTAGAATTTTACGAAGAAGGAACCTATCAATTTGTTACAAAAGATAAGGTAGAACAAGCTGTGAAAAAACATGAGTCAGATGAAGCGATTGGTTTTGTGGTGAATTCTTTGACAGATGTAGATTACTATGTGATGAACAAAGGTATGATGGATATGGACACCGTAACCATGCAGGGATTGCTGGCAACAGTTTACCAAATGGACTTTTGTGAGCAGAATCACATTGACTATGCAACTTTTACACAGGTGTTGGAGCCACCAATTAAGATAAATGAGAATATTTTGGGAAAAGATACGGAGAGCAATTTCTGGTATTGTTATGCATTTGAAATTTTGATTTTTATGATGATTGTTATGTATGGGCAGATGATTGCTGTGGCGGTGACTTCAGAAAAAAGTAACCGTAGTATCGAGGTTTTGGTGACCTCCACTACGCCAGTGAGTCTGTTGTTTGGAAAGGTAATTGCAGGAGCAATTGCAGCAGTGATTCAGGTAGGTGCTATTTTCTTATGTGTTTTTGGCTCATATGCAATTAATCGTGATGCATGGGGCGGATTGCTGGACATGATTCTTCATGTGCCAGCCAGTGTAATGATTACGTTCTGTTTCTTTGGATTGGGCGGTTTTCTGTTTTATGCTTTCCTGTATGGAGCGATGGGTGCCCTTGTCAGTAAGACAGAAGACATTAGCAAGTCAGTGAGTGGTATTATGATGGTTATTATGGTCGTATACTTTATCTCATTGGCACAGTTAAGCAATGTGGACGGAATTCTAATCAAGGTGTTATCTTTCCTTCCATTTAGTTCTTACAGTGCCATGTTTGCTAGAATTGCTATGGGAAGTGTATCCATAATTGAAGTAATTGTTTCTGGAGTGATTTTAGTAGCATCTATTGTAGGGGCCGGATGGGTTGGAGCATTTATCTACCGCCGAGGTACCCTTCGCTATGGAAATCCTATTAAGCTAAAAAATATCTGGAAAGAATAATAAGATTGTTTTGAACAGATAGGAAGAATGAATTTTATAAATCAAGTTAGGGGTGAAAATATGGTAAATATTCCAATGAATACCCGGGATGGGTATAACAGCCAGACAGTGACCCAGTTAAATGGGATTGGAAGGCAGATTCCAGTGATACATGCGGGAAACGTGTTAGAGTTGAATCATATGATGCAGAATCCTGCTATGGCAGCACAAGCAACAGCCGCTTCCCAGTCTGCACCTGTAGCAGTGGCAAATCCGGCATCACAGCCAGTACCAGCCATGCCAGTGACCAATGCGACCGCGGCAAGCCCGGTATCCCAGCAAACGCCTGCTACACCGGTGACACCACAGATGAATATGCCTGCAATGAATCATAAGATTCAGAAAGGACAGAAGGTGGCCATTTCACAGGCACCAGTGTCCGCATTAAAGGCGTGTTTTGGGTGGAACACAACCAACAGCCAGTGTGACGTGGATGTCTCTGCATTTTTGCTGGGAGACAACGGAAAGGTATTAGGAGATGACTGGTTTGTGTTCTATGGTCAGGATACTAGTCCGGATAGAGCTGTGGTTTTCAAAAACGAAGGACAACAGGACAGACAGAGTGTTTCCATTCAGTTAAGTTCTTTAAATCCTGCAGTAAAAAAGATTGTATTTGTGTTGACCATCAATGAGGCATTGAATAAACAACTGAATTTTGGAATGATGAAAGATGCCTATGTAAGAATTTTAGATGGGCAGACCGGTGTGGAATACTGCAGCTTTGTGATGGAAGAATATTATTCCAATGTAATTTCCATGATGATTGGAGAAGTGTATTTACATAATGGACAGTGGAAGTTTAATGCGGTAGGAAACGGTGTGGCAAAGGATTTGGAAGGATTATGCCAGCTGTATGGAGTACAGGTTGACGGTTAAATAAAATATTCAGGACTAGATAATCCGGTATTAAGATTATCACTTAAGGAGGAAAATCATGATAACATTTGAAACGGTGAATGAATTAACTTTAAAGATAACATGTAAGGGTGGATATGAGGAAGTATTCACAAAAGCAGGAGCGTTTGTGGCAGGAGAATGTAACGGACCAAAGAACTATAAGTTTGACAAGGTGTTACTTGGCCCTCAGCAGAATATGGGGCAGGCGTTATTGGGCTCTTTGGTTCGACGTGTTACAGGTGAGAACCTTCCATTGATGAAGGGAATGTTTAACGGGGACTCGGTTACCTATTATTCAAATTGTGGACAGCATGTGGTGGTATATAAATTAGCCCAGGGGGAAACCATTTCGGTAGAGTCAGAAAATATTCTTGCATTTACACCAGATTGTAAATATGATGTAAGATTTTTAGGATGCGGTGTGGTATCCCAAAAAGGTCTTGCAACATCAACCTTGACAGGGCAGGGACCAAATGCATACGTAGCCTTTACTTGTGATGGCAACCCTATTGTATTGAGCAATATGCAGAATCAGTCAACCATTTCTGTTGACCCGGATGCTGTTGTATGCTGGATTGGACAGAGAGGAAGCTGTGACCCGGATATCAAGATGGACGTTTCATGGAAAACCTTTATTGGACAGTCCTCTGGAGAATCTTATTCCTTTGAATGGAGTGGCTATCAGCCGGTTACAGTTATTGTACAGCCTACAGAACGAGGCGGCGGTATTCATGTAGCTATGGATTAGCTTGGGGCCTGACGGATAAAAGGAGGAAACAGTATGAATATATTTATTATCGGAGTTATCGGTGTTGTAGTATTGCTTCTTATCATTCTTATGACAGGATATGTGAAAGCACCTACAGACAGAGCTTATATTATTTCGGGTTTAAAGAAGGAACCAAAGGTTTTGATTGGTCGTGCAGGAATTAAGATTCCTTTCCTGGAAAGAAAAGATGAGTTAATTTTAAGACAGATCAGCATTGATATTAAGACAAATGGATTTATACCAACAAAGGACTTTATCGGTGTAGATATAGATGCGGTGGCAAAGGTCAGAGTATTGACCAAGTCGGACATCTCAGAGGAAAGAGGTCTTACAGAACATATGGTAAGAGCTGCAATGAAGAACTTTCTCAATATGAAGGAAGAAGATATCTCCTTTGCATTGACAGACTCTTTACAGGGTAATATGCGTGAAATCATCGGTACTCAGTCATTAAAGGATTTATGTAGCAATCGTAAGGCATTTGGTGATGAGGTACAGGAAAAGGCCCAGAAGGATATGAATGCCCTGGGTATCTGGATTGAATCCTGCAACATCCAGAGGATTGAAGATGAGAACAATCTCATCAATGCGTTGGGACAGGATAATATGTCACAGATTCAGAAGGATGCCTCCATTGCAAAGGCACAGGCAGACAGAGATGTGGCAGTGGCACAGGCGGAAGCCCAAAAACTAGCCAATGATGCAGAGGTTTTAGCACAGACAGATATTGCGCAAAAGCAGAATGAACTGAAGATTAAACAGGCTGAATTAAAGAAAGAGGCAGATATTAAGGAAGCGGAAGCGGATGCCGCCTATAAGATTCAGGAAGAAGCTCAGCGTAAGACCATTGAAATAACTAAAACTGAGGCAGATATTGCCAGACAGGAAAAAGAGATTGAATTAAAACGCAAAGAAGCCGAGGCCAGAGAGCAGGAACTGTCAGCTACAGTGCGCAAGCAGGCAGATGCAGATAAATACCGCAGACAGCAGGAAGCGGAAGCCAAGTTGATTGAGCGTCAGAAAGCGGCGGAAGCTGAGCGTTATGAGCAGGAAAAGGAAGCCGAGGCGTTAAAAATCAGTGCCGATGCCAAAAAATATCAGGCAGAGCAGGAAGCGGCGGCAATTCGAGCAAAGGGTCTTGCGGAAGCTGAGGCTATCAAGGCGAAAGGTGTGGCAGAAGCTGAGGCCACGGAGAAAAAGGCGGAGGCAATGGCAAAGATGCAGGAGGCCGCTGTACTTGAAATGTACTTTAAGGTATTGCCGGAAATTGCAGCCAGCGTAGCAAAACCTTTGGAAAATATCAGCAATATTACCATGTATGGTGAAGGTAATACCGCCAAGTTGGTGGAAGACATTACAAAGGCAACTACCCAAGTTTCCGAAGGTCTAACATCAGGATTGGGATTTGATATCAAATCCCTGCTTTCCGGCGTCACCAAGAAGGAATCTGAAACGGAAAAAGATTCTTATAAAGAAGTGGAATAATTCTACATAATATTCATAGGAATTAAATATTGGAAACATAAAACATGAACCCGGGATGGTATCCTCAAAATGGATATAACCCCGGGTTTTCTGAATAACTGGCATAGAGTCGTAGCAAAAAGGGAGGGTAAAGAGTGAGTTCCAACTATTCGGAAAATGCAACTTTTCCGAATAGTTGGACAAGTTTACATAATCCTCTTACGTAAACTTGTCTAACTGGGCTAAGCATCAAAATCTGTTGTAAATACTCCCTCAGGGGTTTTCATTGTAAGTATACCTAAGTTAAAGTCTTCATCGTTGATTGTAATATGATATTCAAACACTACATCATCATCGAATTTAGATAACAGGATGTAGGTTCCATTTTCTTTGCCATCAATCTGATCACAGATATCGTTGTAGACATCTGCACCGGAGATTTCTCTGGGATAACCAGAGTCTTTGATTTTTTTTTCAATTGTTTTATATAATTCGTTCATTTTTCATCCTTTCATATTAGTTTACATAATTTGCTTATGCAAACATTTCAATTGCACGTAATTTACTTAATTTTTCTTCCTGCCTTGCCAGATCTGAGGAATCTTGTAGTCCAAGCTTATTTTCTAGCGCCATATTACACCTTCCTTACACCAAGTTCTACAGAAAAACAGGTGTCACAATATAGGTAACACCTGTTTCGATGATAAATCGTATCTGTTCAGAGCCACTGAACAGATACGTAAATGGGGCAATGCTTACGCATGCATAATCGCCCCATTTTTATCAAATTTTCATTTTTCCACGGTCTCAGCAGTAAATGCTGAGACCTGTACTGAATAGTTACGATAAATCAATAATTAGCTACATTCTGTATATTATTTATTTGAAAGGTATTCATGAATACCCTTAGCTGCAGCTTTTCCAGCTCCCATGGCAAGAATAACGGTTGCAGCACCTGTGACAGCATCTCCACCAGCAAATACACCTGGTTTTGTGGTTGCACCGTTGTCTTCGTTTGCAACGATACACTGCCATTTATTCACATCCAGTCCTTTTGTGGTTGAAGAAATCAAAGGATTTGGAGCGGTTCCCAAAGCCATAATCACAGTATCTAATTCTAATTCGTATTCGGAGCCTTCCATCACCTGTGGTCTTCTACGTCCGGATTCATCCGGCTCTCCAAGCTCCATCTTGACACACTTCATGCCTTTAACCCAACCGTTTTCATCTACCATGATTTCTGTTGGATTGGTAAGTAAATCAAAGATAACGCCCTCTTCTTTTGCATGGTGTACTTCTTCCACACGGGCTGGAAGTTCTTCTTCACTACGGCGGTACACAATATGGGTTTCTGCGCCAAGTCTCAATGCAGTTCTTGCAGCGTCCATTGCAACGTTACCACCACCGATAACAGCTACCTTCTTTCCCTTAGAAATTGGTGTGTCGTATCCTTCTATAAATGCTTTCATCAAATTGTTTCTTGTAAGGAATTCATTTGCAGAGAATACACCGTTTGCATTTTCACCAGGGATTCCCATAAACTTAGGAAGTCCCGCACCGGAACCTACGAATACAGCTTCAAAGCCTTCTTCTTCCATAAGTTCATCTATTGTAATTGATTTACCAATGATAACATTGGTTTCAATTTTAACGCCTAAAGACTTTACATTTTCAATTTCGGCTTTTACAACCTTATCTTTTGGTAAACGGAATTCAGGAATACCATATACCAAAACTCCACCTGCTTCATGTAACGCTTCAAAAATAGTAACGTCATAACCAAGTTTTGCCAAATCTCCTGCACAGGTAAGACCTGCAGGACCAGAACCGATGACTGCCACTTTTTTGCCTAGCTTTTCTTTTGCAGGTTCTGGCTTAATTCCAGATTCTCTGGCGTAATCAGCTACAAAACGCTCTAACTTACCGATAGAAACCGCATCTCCCTTAATTCCACGGATACATTTTCCTTCGCACTGGCTTTCCTGTGGACATACACGACCACATACCGCTGGAAGTGCAGAAGATTCACCGATAATTTTGAAGGCTTCTGCCATATTTCCTTCTTTTACCTGTTCAATAAAACTAGGAATATCGATAGAAACAGGACATCCCTTTACACACTGTGCATTCTTACAGTTGATACATCTGCTGGCTTCTTCCATAGCCTCTTCTTTTGTATATCCAAGACATACTTCCTCGAAATTTTTGTTTCGCACATCTGCTTCCTGTTCACTTACAGGAATTCTCTTCATAACGTCCATTATTTGTCACCTCCGCAGTTTCCACATCCACCGTGATGAGTATCTCCTTCACGGACTTTTAAAATTGCCCGTCCTTCTTCTGTTTTATACATCTGCTGACGCTTCATAGCTTCATCAAAATTAACTTTATGTCCATCAAATTCTGGTCCATCTACGCAGGCAAATTTTACCTCACCACCAACGGTCACACGACAAGCGCCACACATTCCAGTACCGTCAACCATAATAGGATTTAAGCTGACAACGGTTGGAATATTTAATTCTTTGGTCAAAAGTGTAACAAATTTCATCATAATCATTGGACCAATGGCAATACAAACATCGTATGTTTTTTTCTCTATTTCTACAAGATTTTTGATGACTTCTGTTACAAGACCCTTGAAGCCAAAGGAACCATCGTCTGTTGCCACGTACAAATTACCTGCAACAGCTTCCATTTCTTTCTGAAGAATCAGCATATCCTTTGTCTTGGCACCAACGATAACATCCGCATCAATACCATTTTCATGCAACCATTTCACCTGTGGGTATACAGGAGCTGTACCAACTCCACCTGCCACAAATAAAATTTTCTTTTTCTTTAAATCATCCTTGGATTCTTCCACTAATTCAGAAGCTCGTCCTAAAGGACCTACAAAATCGGTAAAATAGTCTCCTGTTTCTAACATAGCCATGCGCTCTGTAGATGCACCTACAATCTGAAAAACAATGGTAACTTCTCCAGTGTTTCTGTTATAATCGCAGATAGTTAAAGGAATTCTTTCCCCTTTTTCATCCATTTTCACGATTACGAACTGACCAGGTTGGCAAGATCTTGCTACCATAGGTGCTTCCACCACCATAAGGTAAATCTTATCGGCCAGTTTCTCCTTTGCGTTAATCTTATACATAGTTATCCTCCTAATGTCGCTTTAGCGACTGTATTCAACATTACAATCATAAGCTATTGGTGTTTTTTTTTCAACAAGTAATTTAAGTAATTTGCAAAAATCCCTGAAAAATCATTTTTAGATAGGGTCGAAAATACTTAATAGGGAGCTGCAAAGCTGTATACACCATCAGAAGATGATGTGGCTTTTGAAATTTCTTCAATATTTTCAGCGTTTACAGCATATTTGTAATCCGTATATTCTATGGTGCCATCGGCATTGATAAACCGCACATTTACCAGATAATAGATATTACCGTTAATCATAGTTGCCTCATCACAATTCAAGGCAAAATTTCCTTCTCTCCCCAACACATGGCCTTCCAGGTCATAGGTCTGTCCTGAGGCGAACATCATGTTGCGCACGGAGGAGATAGCTTCCGGAGCTTCATAGGTAGTCTGAAGGTTTAGCTCATACTCCTTTGTGATAATATCACTGGTTTTCCCGTTGCTTCCAATTACAATACAGCGAAAAGTAAAACGACCTAAACGCATTGGAATTGGATGGGTATATTTAAGAGAATTTTTTGTGGGCTCCGAACCGTCTAAAGTATAATATGCAGCATTACTTACTGCAAATTCCACCAGAATATCGGTTGGTTCCTGATAGCTTCCACTATCTGGAAATACAGAAGCCATCGAGGGAACTTCTAATTTAATATGATAGTTCTCATCTAACTCATCACTGATGATTCCCTTGGTATTCACGGCAATGGCACGCAGATGGTATTCTCCCTCTTCCAATGTGATGGGTTTGATATATGTGGGACTGTTTAAGGTTGGTTCGTTGCCATCAATGGTATAGTGGATGGTTTCTTTTTTGGGAACCTTCAATACCAAAGTTAATCCATTCTCATAGGTACCACCAGATAAATTTACTGAAGGGGTGATTGCCAGGTAATCAGAAAACGCATTTAAAATATCATCGTTGGAACAATGATCTAACAATACCTTAATCTCTTGTAAATTTCCTTGTTTTTTGTAAAGGTTAATCAGACTACGGTAGTTATCTACATTTGCCTGTTCACGTTTAATTGCTGTCAGATAACAATCCTCCGCTAAAGCATACTCCTTTTGCTGGGTAAAAATATCTGCCATAGAGACACATATATCGGTTCGATTTTTATCCAATGTCAACGCCTTCTCATAATACAAAAGAGCTTCGTCATTTATGCCTTTGTGAGCATACTCCAATGCCTTTGTAAACTGATATTCATAGGAGTTCATATGCTTCATGCGATTTCCGATGAGGAAACCCAGAATCAGTATGATCATCCCAGCCACTGCACAAAATGCTACCGCTTTATTTTTGGCGATATGAAACTTCTTTTGATCTTCTAAATCATTTTCCCGGTAATTTCCAAATTCTTCCCGGACAATTTTTTCTAAGGTAATGGCAATTCGTTCTTCCAGCTCAGGGTTGTAATCCGGCACTATTTGAACTCCATGGCCACATTTTTCACAATACAGTTTTCCTTCTGCTATTTCAGCACCACATTTCTCACACTGCATTTATTGCCCCTCTTTTCAATTTATCGTTTTATGATTCCTTCCTGTGCCCCATTACTATAACTTATGCCATAGTGGATACACAGTTATGCATCAGCATTGCGATTGTCATAGGACCAACTCCACCTGGAACCGGTGTAATGGCACTTACATGTTCTACTACATCATCAAAGTCTACATCTCCACAAAGCTTGTTTTCAGCATTTCTGTGGATGCCTACATCAATGACAACTGCGCCTTCTTTCACATAGGATGAATCAATCATTTTTGGTTTTCCTACAGCTACCACAAGAATATCTGCGCGTTTTGTCACCTGACGTAAATCTGCGGTTTTGGAATGTGCAATGGTAACTGTTCCATTCTCACGTAGCAATAAAAGAGCCATTGGTTTGCCAACAATGTTGCTTCTTCCTATGACAACGCATTCCTTACCGGCAATTTCAATACCGGAACGCTTTAGTAATTCTATAATTCCAGCAGGGGTGCAGGAAACAAAACCCTTCTGACCGATGGTAAGTGCACCTACACTTTGTGGATGGAAACCATCCACGTCTTTCTGGGGTGAAATTGCCTGTATTACTTTTTCTTCGTCAATGTGTTTTGGTAAGGGAAGCTGTACAAGAATCCCGTTTACCTTGTCATCTTTATTCAATTTGTCAATCTGTACTAATAATTCATTTTCTGTAATCGCTTCAGGCAGATGAAATTCTAAAGACTCAATTCCAATGTATTCGCAAGCCTTTTTCTTGTTGTTTACGTACACACTGGATGCCGGATCTTCTCCAACCTGAATCACAGCCAACGCGGCTGTCTTTCCCTGTGCCTTGTAAGCAGCAACTTTCTCTTTCAGTTCATCCTTTATCTCTTTTGAAATTTTCTTTCCATCAATTAATTGAGCCATGATATCTCATCCTTTCTATTAAGTCCATTAAGTCTGTAAGTATATTAGTAACAGTTCAGCAGTTAGTTTTTGCTTTAAATTTGCTTCGACTCCCTTTAGAACAATCCTGTGATTACTCCGTTTTCATCTACATCTATGTTGTTGGCAGCAGGTACTTTTGGAAGTCCAGGCATTGTCATGATAGATCCTGTAATCACAACAACAAAGCCTGCGCCTGCATTTACATAGACCTCTCGGATATTCAATGTGAACCCTTCCGGACGTCCAAGTTTGGTCTGGTCATCGGATAAAGAATACTGTGTTTTTGCCATACATACCGGTAAAGAACCAAATCCTAAATCTTCAATATTCTTTAATGCCTTTGCAGCTGCTGGAGCAAAGCTTACATCTTTCGCTCCATAAATTTCAGTAGCAATCTTTTCTACTTTTTCTTTCAAAGATAAAGAATCCTGGTATAGCGGGGTAAAATTACTTTCTTTTGTCTCTAAAGTCTCGATTACCTTCTTTGCCAATTCGATTCCGCCATCTCCACCATGTTCCCAAACCTGGGCTAAGGCAAATTCACATCCACGTTCTTCACAGAAATGCTTGATAAAATCTGTTTCAGCCTGGGTATCTGTAATAAATGAGTTTAATGTGACAACAACAGGCACTTTATATTTTTGAAGATTTTCAATATGTTTCTCCAGGTTGACAATTCCCTTCTTTAAAGCATCCAAATTTTCATTGTTCAAATCGGCCTTTGCAACTCCACCATTGTATTTTAAAGCACGAACTGTCGCAACTAATACTACTGCATCAGGTTTTAAATCTGATTTACGACACTTGATATCGAAAAACTTTTCAGCACCTAAGTCAGCACCAAATCCTGCTTCTGTTACCACAATATCAGCTAATTTCAATGCTGTCTTAGTTGCACGGACACTGTTACATCCATGTGCAATATTTGCAAATGGTCCACCATGTACAATGGCTGGTGTATGCTCTAAGGTTTGAATTACGTTTGGCTTTAAAGCATCTTTTAATAATGCTGCCATAGCACCTACCGCATTCAAATCACTTGCGGTAACTGGTTTGCCTTCTCTTGTGTAGGCAACAATAATTTTCCCTAATCTTTCCTTTAAATCTTTCATGTCATTAGCTAAGCATAAAATAGCCATGATTTCGGAGGCAACTGTGATTACAAAGTGGTCATCACGTACTACTCCGTCCAGTTTTCCTCCCAGTCCAACAACAGTGTTTCGAAGAACACGGTCATTCATGTCCAGGCATCTTTTCCAAACAATCTGTCTTGTATCAATGCCAAGCTCATTTCCTTGCTGAATGTGATTGTCCATCAAGGCTGCCAGAAGATTGTTGGCAGAAGTAATGGCATGAAAATCTCCCGTGAAATGAAGATTAAGATCTTCCATTGGAACTACCTGGGAATATCCACCGCCTGCGGCACCGCCCTTAATACCAAAACATGGTCCTAAAGAAGGCTCTCTCAATGCAATTACCGTTTTTTTATCAAGCTTGTTTAACGCCTGTCCAAGACCAACGGTAATTGTAGTTTTTCCTTCACCAGCCGGAGTGGGATTGATAGCAGTAACCAATACGAGTTTACCATCTTTTTTATCCTTTACTTTTGTCCAAAGTTCATCGGATAATTTTGCCTTGTATTTTCCATAGAGCTCAAGATCGTCAGCCTCAATATCAAAGGACTTTACAACCTCTGTAATTGGCAACATTTCTGCTTCCTGTGCAATCTGAATATCTGTCTTCATTTCTCTACCTCCATATAAAAAATATTTTAAAAGTATTCTTCTATGTACTGATCAAACTGTTCGTCTGACATTAATACCTTTCTCGGTTTTGTACCTTCTTCTTCGCCAACTACACCTGCATCATACAACTGTTCCATAATTCTGGATGCTCTGTTGTAACCTACCTTCAGCACACGTTGCAGTACACTGATGCTTGCCTTATTTTTTTCAATAATGCATCTTCCGGCCTTTTCAAATAGTTCATCATAGGCAGAATCATTTCCCGATCCATTGGTGCCATCGGGACCAGACGATGCAGCCTTGGCTATTTTTTCTTCTATTTCCTGTGCTCCTGACATAGTCATTATATGATTGTTGTTGTCTTTGATAAAATTAACGGTATTGATTACCTCATTATCGGACACGAAAGCACATTGTACACGTACAGGTTTTTTGTAACCCTGTGGGAAAAATAACATATCTCCCTTTCCTAAAAGCTGTTCTGCACCATTCATATCCAAAATGGTTCGAGAATCCACCCCACTGGAAACAGCAAAGGCAATTCTTGATGGTACATTGGCTTTAATGAGACCTGTGATAACATTAACACTAGGCCTTTGTGTGGCAATTACCAAATGGATACCTGCTGCACGGGCTTTCTGTGTCAAACGAACAATACTATTTTCCACATCCCCTGGTGCAACCATCATCAAATCTGCTAACTCGTCAATTATAATCACAAGTCTGCGGAATTTTTCCGGTTTTTCTCCTTTTATATCATCTGGCAATGCAGAGATTTTGTCGTTGTAAGCATTGATTTCCCGGGCACCTACCTGAGCAAACAGTTCATAGCGTCTATCCATTTCCTCACAAGCCCACTGCAAAGCAGCAGAAGCTTTCTTGGGATCTGTCACCACAGGTAACATCAAATGGGGAATTCCATTATAGACGCTAAGTTCTACTACTTTTGGATCCACCATGATAAACTGGACTTCATCCGGCCGTGATTTGTATAAAATACTCATGATGATGGTATTTATACATACCGACTTACCGGAACCTGTTGCACCTGCAATTAATAAATGAGGCATTTTTCCAATATCTGCCACAATGCTTTTTCCAGCAATATCTTTGCCCGCCGCAAAGGCTAATTTGGATTTATGATCCTGAAATGCGGAATCTTCCAGCAAATCCCTTAACATAACAGCGGTACTCTCTTTATTTGGAATTTCTATGCCAATGGCCGCTTTTCCCGGAATAGGCGCTTCAATACGCATATCTGACACAGCAAGGTTTAATTTCAGGTCATCTTGTAGGTTTACAATTTTACTTACTTTGACCCCCATTTCCGGCTGTATCTCAAATCTGGTCACCGCAGGGCCACAGCTTACGTTTGTTATTTTAACATTAACACCAAAGGTCTGTAAAGTCTGTTGTAATTTTTGTGCTGTAGACTCAAGAAAATCTTTGGATTGTCCTTTTTGTTTTTTGTCTCCTGATTTCAATATATCCAAAGGTGGGAAAATATACTCTGCCTCCTCTAGAGCAGTGGTTTCTTCCGCTTCCCACTCCTCCTCTACCTCTATTGTGGATTTATATGGGGAATTCTGATATTCCTCCCCTTGAGGTTGGGATGGGGAAGTAGCACTTAATGTATCATGGAGAATTTTGGCGGCCTGGTCAAAATCAGGCTCCTGAATCTCCTCCTCTTCTTCTGTGTGTGCCGACGGTTTCTCAATCTGCTCCTGTGAATTGATGCTTTCTATTCCAGGCATTCCCAACTGCTCTAGGGTTTCTTCCACGATTGGAATATTGTAATCAAAATCATCCGCCTCTGTGACATTAGTCTGTGGAGAATTGGTTGTGTTTTCCTGAAACTCAGGATTTTCTTCTGTCAATTCTTCTGGAATATGTTCTAATTGGTCAGCATTATCAGGTGCTGCCTCTTTTGTTATTTCCTCAGCAGATTTTTTCTGTTTCCTAGGTTCAGGCATTTCCATCTGCATTACCGGCACTGGTTCCATAATGTTCCAAATTGGCTCAGGCATATCGTTAGGAGTCTTTTGGGACGTATGGTTTAAAGTAATATCTGGTTTTACAATGGGTTCGGGTGGTGGAACTATGACACGTTCCACAGGCTTCATAATGGAAACGGTTTCAAACATATCCACGTAACTGCCCTCTAATGTCTGTTCTGCTATAGGGGCACCATCAATGGTGATTTCATGCATTAACTCAGGATTCTTCTCTTCCTTTTCTTTTGCTTTCTTCTCGTTGGCAAAAGATATATTAGCCACACCGGACACTTTTTTGTCCACTCGACGTTGTTGCCGTTGTGCCTGTCGTTCTCTGTTTTTTTCTATATGACGGTCTGCACTTACTCTGGCACTGCGATATACTTTCTTGCTGCCTTTTTTTACGCCGCCAATAAAGGAGCGCTGGGTAATTAGCACTGCGCAGATGATTGCCAGAATGATTACCACCACAAATGCACCAATGGTACCAAATAAGGTGACAAAAAGCTTGGCAAACAATCCGCCAAGTAATCCACCTCCTGTTTTTTCGGACATGGAATATGTATATGTCTCAAGCACTTTCATGGCTTTCAAATCAGGTATAAGGACTAATTCAAAAAAAGTGCTTAGAACCATATAAGAAAGTATTGTGGCTGAAAGTTTCATCATTGCCCTGCGGTTTCCCTGATTGGAAATGTAAAATGCAGTACCCAAAAAAAGTAAAAATGGGAATAAATAACACATGATTCCAAACATTCCGAACAATACGCTATTAAAAAACTTTCCTATTACGCCACCAACACCAAAGGTAGCTAACAACAATAGAATGGAAATTCCTAAAAGCAATAAAACCAAAACTTCTCCGGTAATGAAGCTTTCCGGTTCTGTTAATATTTCCGGTTCTACTACTTTCGTGGAGGTTTTGCTCTTTGTTGTTTTATTTCCAGCATTTGAATTTTTTCTGGTGCCGGAAGTTGTTGATTTTCTGGTACTATTATTTTTTTTCGTATCGGTTGTGCCAGAACTTTTTTTCGTTTCTGTGGTTGCCACGTCAAACCCCGCCTTTATTTTTATAGATTGTTAATTTTTTAACATATCTGTCCAAAATCACCACACAGATATATAACTTCCATTCCAACATTAAGACCACCACAAAGGTATTTTATGGAGATTCTGATGGAAGAGACTAAATACATAGAATCATTTTAGCTAATATAATATAAAATGTCAAACAATTCTTTATTATTACTTGGAGTTACTGTGCACACAAGGTGTGTACAGTAACTAACAGACCTATAATGAACAGTTACACAATTCTTCTAATTTTGATACTGCCTGACAGATTCCTCCCACATCGTTTACAATTCCGGCTTCCACTGCTTCCTTCCCTACCAGTATGGTACCTAAATCTTTGGTGAGGATACCAGTATGCAACATCATTTGTTCAATGTCCTCACTTTTAGCCAGGCTGTGATTCTGAATAAAATCGATGATACGATCCTGTATCATTTTAAAGTATTCATAGGTTTGTGGTGCTCCAATAATGGTTCCGCTCATCCGTACCGGATGTAAAATCATAGTGCCTGTGGGAACAATAAAGGAATAGTCTGTTGCCACGGTGAGAGGAACCCCAATGGAGTGGCTGTCTCCAATGACAAGAGATACGGTAGGTTTTTTTATGGAAGCTATCATCTCTGCTAATGCAAGTCCTGCGGATACATCTCCTCCTACTGTGTTGATAAGAAACAAGACTCCTTTGATTTCATCATCAAAATTTATTTTTGCCAAGGCCGGCAATAAATGCTCATATTTGGTACTTTTGGTATTACCAGGCAAAACCTGATGTCCCTCGATTTCGCCAATGATAGTCATTAGCATCAGATTTTCTTTTAATGCCCACTGGCCAAATTCTGAATTTGCATCCATAAGATCATCCTCCCATAATATATATATAAATAAAAAGAACACTAAAGTCATTCTTTAGTGTTCCAATGTTTTCATATTATATACTTTCCAGAAGATGAATGATTTTGTATCATTACTGCCTATTCTTCCATAGCCTGTTCTAAATCTGCGATAATATCATTCACGTTTTCAATACCTACGGACAAGCGGATTAAGTCTGGCTGTACTCCTGCCTCAATCAACTGTTCCTCTGTCATCTGTCTGTGGGTATGACTTGCGGGATGAAGAACACAGGTTCTTGCATCTGCTACATGGGTAACAATTGCTGCCAATTTCAAACGGTCCATAAATCTTTCTGCGGTAGCTCTGTCCCCTTTTAATCCAAAGGAAATAACCCCACAGGTACCATTTGGCATATATTTTTGCGCAAGGTGATAATATTTATTTCCTTCCAGTCCGGCATAGTTTACCCAGGCAACTTTAGGATTGTTTTCTAAATATTTCGCAACCGTTAATGCATTTTCACAATGTCTTGGCACCCTTAGATGGAGTGTTTCCAAGCCCAAATTCAAAAGGAAGGAATTGTGTGGGGAAGGAATAGCACCTAAATCTCTCATTAACTGTGAGGTAAGTTTTGTAATGTATCCTAATTTCCCGAATTTTTCAGTGTAGATAATTCCGTGATAAGATTCATCCGGTTCTGTCAGACCTTTGAATTTATCCGGATATGCCTTCCAATCAAAATTACCACTGTCTACGATACAACCACCTACACTGGTTGCATGTCCATCCATATATTTTGTGGTAGAATGGGTGACAATGTCAGCTCCCCATTCAAAGGGACGACAGTTGATAGGTGTTGCAAAAGTATTGTCCACAATCAATGGAACACCGTTATCATGGGCAAGTTTTGCAAATTTTTCAATATCCAGAATGGTTAGAGCCGGGTTTGCAATTGTTTCAGCAAAGACACAGCGGGTATTCTCCTGTACAGCCTTTTGTAACTCTTCTAACGGAGCATCCGGGTCTACGAAGGTTGCTTCAATGCCAAGCTTTTTCAGGGTAGTTCCAAACAAATTGAAGGTACCACCATAGAGAGCGGAAGAACACACAATATGGCTTCCAGCTTCACATATATTAAACACAGCATAAAAATTTGCAGCCTGACCGGAAGAAGTAAGCATAGCTCCTACGCCACCTTCCAAACTACAGATTTTTGCAGCCACAGCATCATTTGTAGGATTTTGAAGACGTGTATAGAAATATCCATCTTCTTCCAGGTCAAACAGTCTTCCCATCTGTGCACTGGAATCGTATTTGAAAGTTGTACTCTGATATATGGGAAGAACTCTTGCTTCTCCATTGGATGGTTTATATCCTTCCTGTATACATTTTGTTTCCACACTATAATTTGTCTGACTCATAGTATCCTCCTTTACGCCTGTTGAAGTAAAAATTTTTTCTCTAGTCCAAAGACCATGTCTGTATATAACACTTTGCATTCTTCCAATTTTTGGCTCTCTAAAAGTTTAATGCAGGGTTTTAAGTATTTATCATAAATTCCATGATAGATTTCGCTGCTGTTTTCCGATTTATTGATACGTTTCACAATAGAAGGGGCAATATCGTAATAAGCATCCACCAAGGCCTCTCCTTCCTTTGTGGAGCGCAGGTAGTTATCCCGGTAATCCCGAAGAATGGTCAATTCATAACAATTATCATCTTTTCCAAGGCTTTCACAGACTGCTGTGGTGATATAACAGAGTTTTTTTCGAAAGCCTGAAATGATTTTTTCATAGGGATTGGCACTAATTTGGTATTTTGGAAAGGCTTCTTTCCAGCGTTCTACAATGGCTGAACACAGATTGGTCATTGCCTGACCTTTATAGTGCAACATGGCTGGAAGCATATATACGCTTAGCAATACGTTATCATAAATCATGCGTTGTTCTCTTTCTGATTTTTCCTGCTGTGCTAAATGCATTTTCTCAGTTTCCACCAACTGGCATACCAAACGTTTTAAAAATCCCTCTTTATCTTCACTTGCCGCATATAATCTGTCAATTGCAAGATAATTTTTGTAATGTTTATGATAGTAAGACTGAAAAGCGGATTCATAAGTATCCTTTTGAAAGGATGCTACACCATCTGCAACCTGCAACATAGATGGAAAACGCTCCAGCACTTCATTTAATTCCCCACAGTATTCTTCTTTGTTCATAATTTTCACAATGGTTTCCTCTTCAATTATTTTCATAACTTCTGGTATACTTACTTTCCCACCACAACCGTAACAGGTTGTTTGCTGTTTCTCGGTAGATAGGATTAACTTGCCCCTACATATGGGACAAACTCCCTCTGTAAATATCATAAAACCACCTTTCTGTATCTTTCTTGCGTTTCCTGCTTGTTATCAAACTTTACACATTATATCACAGGTTAAAAAAAAAGCAAATAAATTTTATCCATTTTGTTACAAAATATGAACATTTTATTAACTTTTTCTAGTTTTTTCCAGTTGTGAAACTATCTTATGAAAAACCTTCCTGACACTACAAGTATCAGGAAGGTTTTGGGTATGGTAGTTTGTATTTGTCCAGAAGCACTGAACAGATACGATATTTGTTTTATGATTTTGAAAGCTTATTATTCATCCCAGTTATGGTAAACCATCTGAACATCATCATCTTCGTCTAATAAGTCCAAAGTACGCTGAATATTTTTAATATCCTGTTCATCTGTTAATTCTACATAATTCTGTGGAATCATTGTAACTTCAGCTTCTGCCATAGGGATACCGGCATCTTCTAATGCCTGGCGGACTACACTGAAATCCTCTGGTGCAGTAATGATTTCATAGCACTCTTCTTCTTCGGAGAAATCTTCCGCCCCTGCATCCAAAGCGGTCATCATTAATTCATCTGGATCTGTCTCATAATCTTCTTTTGCGATGATAATCTGTCCTTTTTTGTCAAACATATAAGATACACAGCCCTGTGTTCCAACATTACCATGACCTTTGGTAAATGCATTACGTACATTGGCAGCGGTACGGTTCTTATTGTCCGTGAGGGCATCTACGATAATAGCTGTCCCATTTGGTCCATAACCTTCATATGTAACTACTTCATAATTTACACTGTTGGCATCTCCGGCCGCTTTTTTTATGCCTCGATCAATGGTGTCATTTGGCATATTGTTAGCCTTAGCCTTAGCAATGATATCGCGAAGTTTACTATTGTTGGCTGGGTCTGGCCCGCCTTCTTTTACAGCTACTGCAATTTCCCTACCGATGATGGTAAAGATTTTCCCCTTTGCAGCATCATTTTTTTCTTTTTTATGCTTAATATTTGCAAATTTTGAATGTCCTGACATTTCATTCATCCTTTCCTATCTTAATCTTGTCTTTTGGTTTTTCTTGTTTTCTACAAAACGTAATTAAAATTTTATCATGTGTTGCATCTCTTGGCAAGTAGAAAGTTAAGTATCAGTTTAGCCTATGGCTGAACTGCAATAGTTTCTTCTACTTCTTCCGGTAATTTGCGAACTCGGATACTTCCAATTTTTTTATTATCCATGGATAATACACAAAATTCATATCCCTGATATATTACCCTGCTGCTTTCAGACTCTTTGGGAATATGTTCTAATTTTGAAATCAATAAGCCGTTTAAAGTATCAAATTCTTCTGGAATCTGGATGTTTAAAGCTTCCTCCACGTCAGACAGCGTAGTCATCCCATCCATAATGAAAGCGTCCTCAGAAATTTTCGTAATGTCAGTTTCTTCCTGGTCGTTTTCATCCATGATTTCACCTACGATTTCCTCCAAAATATCTTCTAACGTTACGATTCCTGACATTTGACCATATTCATCAATTACAATTGACATTTGTTGTTTCTCATTCTGCATCTTTCGCAGAAGACTATGTATATTCTTGGTTTCAGGGACAAAGATACAAGGACGTACCAGTTCGTCGATATCTTTCAAGGGAATGTGTCCGTATTTGCCCAATTTATGTATGAAAAAGGCATCTCTTACATGAATGATGCCTAAGATATTATCTGCATCTTCCAGATATACCGGATAACGGGATTTATTATCCTGCAACATAAAGTCTAAAGCTTCATCTAATGGCAATGCCCCGTCAAGGGCAACCACGTTGATTCTGTGATGCATTACGTCCTGTGCCTCTTTGTCGCCAAGCTCAAAAATATTACTAATCATCTCAGCTTCGTTTGCCTCTAGAACTCCCTGCTCATGGCCCTCATTCACCATGGAAAGAATCTCCTCTTCTGTAACATCTTCCTCGTTGTACCTAATTCCTGTGCCAAAAATTTTATTTATTTTCTGAATCACAGACTTCATTATTTTGTCTGAAGGTATGAAAAAACCTCCCGCAAAACATATCACTCCAGTGATAATACAGGGGTATATGCCCATAAAAACTCCTCTCCGTATACCTTTTATGTATACAATTCCAAACTAACGTTTATTGCATTATTTACCTGATTTAATATATCGGCATCTAAATGACAAATCTTATCTCTTAATCTGGTTTTATCAATCGTTCTTAACTGTTCCAGTAATATAACAGAATCTTTTACCATGTGATACTGACTTGCATTTAATTCCACATGGGTCGGCAATTTTGCCTTATTTAATTTTGAGGTAATTGCCGCACAAATTACTGTAGGACTATGACGATTTCCCACGTCATTTTGTATAATAAGTACCGGGCGGATGCCGCCTTGTTCCGAACCTACCACAGGTCTTAAATCTGCATAATAAATATCTCCTCGATGTACCATGAAATATCACTCTCCGAATAATTTTTTGAAATCTTAATATTCTTATTTTTCACAATATTCTTTAAGTGTATTCAAAATAATTTTGACAAAATACTACAACTATTTTATAGCCAGTGAATTTGGGTATCCGAATAGTAATCTTTGGTTGCGATAGTTTTTCCCTCCTCTATAAATTCCCTTGGAACTCTTTTTCCAATATCACATACCAGCTCATAATTAAACCGATGGGACAGACTGCCTAATTCTTCTGCTGTTATGGTGTGTTCTCCATCCGTTCCAAGTAAGACCGCCTTATCTCCTACTCTCACATCTTGGATATCCGTAACATCCACCATCATCTGATCCATACAGACACGACCGCAAATCTTTGCGTACTGTCCGTGAATTAAAACATATCCAACATTGGATAAACTTCTGGGATAACCGTCTCCATAGCCAACAGGAATGGTTGCTATTACACGCTCTTCTTTGGAAATATAGGTGTGCCCGTAACTGATTCCTGTATCTTTTGGAACTTTTTTTATATGAATAATGTGGCTTTCCAGTGACATAACCGGTTTTACGGGTACAGTAGTTTTATCAATCTCATCCGATGGAAGCAACCCATATAATATAATACCTGCCCGCACCATATCTAAGTGTACGTTTGGCAAATCCGTAATACCTGCACTGTTAGAACAATGTTTCAATTTTAGAGCAATGCCAGCCTCCTCAATTTTTTTTGTGAAATCACAAAATAGTTCATACTGATTTTTGGCACTGGTTTTGTCATATTCATCCGCCTTGGCAAAATGGGTAAAAGCCCCCTCGATGATAACATTTGGAAGTGAGGCAATTTTTTTGATATCTTCTAAGGATTCTTCCGTTGGAAGAAAACCGATTCGCCCCATACCGGTATCTAATTTCAAATGTATATATGCAGTCTGCTCCTTTTTCACCGCAACATCAGACAGTTCTTTTGCCATATCGTAAGAAAAGACTGCCATACGAACCTGGTCTTCTATCAGCATAGGAAAGGAATAAGAAAAAACTCCACCCAGAATCAGAATCTCTTTTTTCATTCCGGCTTTTCGAAGAATATCCGCCTCCTCTGCTGTTGCTACAGCGTAACCCCAGATTCTGTTGTCCTTTTCATAGTGATGTGCCAATGGGATTGCCCCATGGCCATATCCATCGGTCTTTATTACTGCTACAATCTTACTTTTTGGATCAATTCTTTTTTCAATTGCCGCCATGTTGGCATCCACAGCATCCAAATCTATTTTTGCACACACTCTTTTATACTGTTCCATTCTGGTTTCCTCCTTGGTTTTCTTTCAGAATTATATATATTTTATTCATTATATGCTCAGCATTCATGGAGTAGTTCCCGTATTCTGCTGCTGCCTGTTCACCGGATAACCCATGCAAAAACACTCCCATGCAGGCCCCTTCATATAAATTCATTCCCTGACTGATGAGTCCGGCAATGATTCCTGTCAACACATCGCCACTGCCACCACAGGCCATGCCATTGCAACCGGACAGATTTATATAAACTGGAAGAGTTTCTGCATCTGTGCCAGAACACAATTCATCTGATGCAGCAACGATTGTCCTGTGATTTTTGGCTACCAAAACACAGTGATATCTGGATGCAAAATCTTTGGCAATTTCTTCATAGGAGTCAGATATGACTGACATTTCCTGATTGGTAAGTCTTGCCAGCTCTTTTAGGTGTGGGGTAAAAATCCATTGTTTTTGAGGCTGATGGACATTCAGCCACTGGGGATGTTTGCTTATCAGGTTAATGGAATCTGCATCTATGATACATGGTTTATCACAGTGGGTTAATACGTATTCCACAATAGTTTCTGCCTGTTTATCCTGCCCCAGCCCGGGACCTAATATCACAACACTTGCCAGCTTTAGAGATTTTTGTAATTTTTCTTCTAAGCTTTCTTTTGATTCCTCAGTTTTGTAGGTAGTCAGTATCGCCTGGAATAATAGCTGTTGCAGAATTTCATGGTTGCATTCCGCAGAAAACAATTCTACCAAACCACAGCCGGCAGCGTAGGCAGCTCCACCAGATAGATAAGCGGCCCCTGCCATGTTACGGCTTCCTGCAATGCAGAGAACCCGGCCAAAAGTTCCTTTGTGTCCACTGTCTTTTCGCTTGGGAATTCTACAGATATCCCCTTTGTCATAAGTAAAATAATCGGGTATGAGGGTTTTGTTTTGAAGGGGGGCAGATGAAATACCAATATTTTTTACAACTACCTCTCCAGAGTATTCCCTGCCTTCTCTGAGGAATATTCCTGGCTTTCCGTACTGAAAGGTAATGGTTTTATTCCCTTGCACGGCTGTGCCAAGTACCTTACCAGTGTCTGTGTGTATACCGCTTGGTATATCTATGGAATACACTTTTGCTTGTTTTTTGTATTGATTTATCTGTTCTATCGCCAGAGCGAACTCTCCGGTTACTTCTCTTTTTACACCGATTCCAAAGATTCCATCTATAACAATATTGTATGCGGTTTCCTGAAATCTGTGTAGTATTTTTATCTTTTGTTCCTTTGATGGTGTCACTTTTTTCTGTTGGTTCACTATGCGAAGTTGTTCTTTCATTCCCTGGGAAAATTTTTCTTCAGGGCCAATAAGATACAAATCTACATTGACTTTCAGCTCTGCCAGTAACCGGGCTATGGCTACACAGTCTCCACCGTTGTTGCCAATCCCTGCAAAACATGCCACTTTTAGGTTTTTTAAGTCTGTATCCTGGTAATCATTACATATCTGATCTACTACAGCTAAAGCTGCCCGTTCCATCAAAACCATAGAAGGAATTCCTAAGTTTTCTATAGAGTATCTGTCGCAATCTGCCATGGTATGACTCTTCAAAATATACCTCATAAATCTACCTCTTCATTTTGAATAAGACATAAAAAAGCGTGTATATTCACACGCTTCCTATTTCTGTTCCTCTTCCAAATCAAATATTTCTATTACATCTGGTCCAAAAATATCATGCATGTAGGAATACATCATCTTGTTTCGAATTTCTTTGTCCTGTTTACGCAAAACATTTTTCTTTAGCTCCACCCGCATCTGTGCAATCCATTGGGAAATTCTCTCGATTTCTTCTGCATTATCGTGCATTTCCCGGTAACAATATGCCATGGTTTCCAACAGCAATGCAGTATTCGCCTTTTTTCGTTCTTGGGGCAGGTCCAGAAGTTGATTTTCATAATCTTCAATTTTTTCATTTATCTCACGAATCAATCGTTCGCTTTCACGCATCTTTTTACTGGAAGCATTAGAAGTTTCATGTATATTATTCATAATGCCATCCATAAGCTTTTTTTTCAGTTTCTTTAAGTCTTTAATATCTGTACGTAAGCTTCCCTCACGTTTGATACAATCATTTACCGCTACTTCCAATTCTGCAATATTCGCAGGCTTTTCCCCCATAGAAAATAATTTATGCCACTTATGTTCCAATGGAAGTGGTGCAATTTTTTTCTCTTTTATATATGCTAAATACCTATCTCTTTCTTCGCCTGTCATTAGCTTGTCCCCTTTTATTTCAGTTTACAACTATTAATCTTATACGATAGTCTCATTAAACTCTCTGATAAATGTACGTTTTCTACCATAACATCTTTGGGCAAATTTAAATCTGTATGTGCAAAATTCCAAATTGCCTTTATTCCACAACTGACCAACGTCTGAGCTACCTGAACAGCACCAGCTTTAGGAATTGCCATAGCAGCAATCTGGATATCATTCTCTTTTAAGTAGCTTTCCAGTTGGGAGATATCGTAAACAGGAATACCCCTTACTGTTGTCCCTCTTAATTCTTTTTTCTGATCAAACATGGCTTTTGTAATGAATCCACGGGACTCAAAATTTCCATAGTTTGCCAGCGCCTGACCTAAATTGCCAGCGCCTATGATTATCATGTTATGACGTTTATCCAATCCTAAGATTTTACCTATTTCTTCATAAAGGAAGTTCACATTATAACCATAGCCCTGTTGACCAAAACCACCAAAATTGTTTAAATCCTGGCGAATCTGGGACGCAGTCACCTGCATTCTTTTGCTTAACTCTCCCGATGAAATTCTCTCTACACCACTGTCTTTTAATTCACCCAAATATCTGTAATATCTTGGAAGTCTTTTGATAACAGCCTTTGAGATTCCTTTTTCACCCACTGTAACGCCTCCTTTTTTTACAATTATTTCTTGTAAAAAATATACTCTGTTTTTATTATATCGGAATGTTAAATTATTGTCAATAAAGGCGAAGAAGTTTCAAAAAAAGAAAGGTAACAGTTCAGCCATAGGCTAAACTGTTACCAAAAGAAAAGCCGGTGTATAACTGTATAACACCGGCCTTAGGTTTATTTACACAATTCTGCAACCACTTGATTTATTACTTTCCCGTCAGCTTTTCCTTTTAATTCAACCATAACCGCCTTCATAATCTGTCCTTTGTTCTTTGTGGCAACTACTTCTGCATACTTTTCAGTAATCAAGGTTCTGACCTCGTCCTCAGACATTAATTTTGGGGCATATTCTGTGAAAATATCATATCTAGCCTGATATTCTGCCTTCAATTCAGCACGATCTTCTGGACAGGAATCAATCTGTTCCTTAATAGTCTTTATTTCCTTTAAAATAACCCTGTCCACTAATTCTTCTTTTATATCATCACGGCAGCCTTCGTCAATTGCCACTTTCTTTACTGCTGATACTAATGTAGAAATAGCCTCCTTTCTCACCTTATCTCTTGCTTTCATTGCTGCAATCATGTCTTTTTGTAATGTTTCCATTTGCATAATAATATTCTCCTTATATGGTTGTTATTCTTCAATACTTAATTACCATTCAAATCAACTTGGCTGAAATCACTTTTTGGTTTTATTTGGTTTACGTGTTCTTTTGGTTGCCCCATCTTTGGCAATTACCATGGCAGAATAAGGTTGCAAAGTCACTTTGTCTCTTGCACCTCCAAGACTTTCTGTGCCAGCATATTGATTGTTTACGTAAATTTTCCAATCGCCAGCTGGAATATCAATTTCAGTTTCTGCACCCGTAGTGTTATACATAATATAGAGCTGGGAAGCCGTCTCTTTCGGGTAGGTACCGTTGATAGAAAAGGCGGTAACACCCTTGGGTAATCCTTCTGTGAACGTGATATATTTTTCCACACTGGCAGCGTCAGTCATTCGAAGTCCAGCGTGAGCCTTACGGAATGCAATCAATCCTTGATAATATTCATACATATCCTTATAAACCGGATCTGCTAAATTACTCCATTTCATTGCATTCACACTGTCTCCGGATTTATAGCTATTGCTGTCAAATCTCTGAACCAGACTGTTTTCTATGTCATCGTTTGATTCTGTAGTTTTTGCCTTTTCCTTGCTTCGAAGTATCTCCTCTCCTTCCGGGAACAAGACGGCCCCCTGGGATGTAAATAAAATCGCAGCAGCAAGTTTATTTTTCTGTGCTACCACCCCGGTATTCATTTCTCCATTTGCTATGGCTAGCTTATCAAACAAAGTATTGTTGTCATGACAGGAATTATAATTTACAATCTGTGCTGGACTGGATGCCCAGTTTGTCCTTCCTTTTATAATGTTCTGCAAAGTATTGGCATCTAATGGACTGCTGAATACAAATCCGCCGTCTGATGCTGTACCATTTTTTCCACGAATATTATCCCTAAAGGAATCATTGTACATGGCTAACCCAGGCACACTGGATAAATTATCCTGGTTTGTAAGTGTGTATCCAGATTTTGTTAGGGTGGTGTTCATATTCCAACCTTCCCCATAAAAGATGACATCCGGGTGTTTGGCATGAACAGATGCAATCACAGCATTCATGGTCTCCGTATCAATTAAACCAGCCAGGTCAAACCGAAATCCATCCATATGGTATTCTTCGACCCAGTAATTGACAGAATCTACAATATATTTTTTCACCATGCTTCGTTCTGTAGCAGTATCATTATTGCATCCACTTCCATTCATATATTCCCCATAATCATTCGTTCTGGAAAAATATTTTGGAACTAGTACATTATAGCAGAAACTATCTGCATCGTAAACATGATTATATACAACATCCATAACCACACTTATTCCATTGTCATGGAAGGTTTTTACCATCTGTTTCACTTCTTTCACTCTGGCCGCACCGTCCGCTGAGTCTGAGGAATAGGAGCCTTCCGGGGTGTTAAAGTTCACAGGATCGTAACCCCAGTTATAATCGTCTTGCTTTGTTTCGTCTACGGAGCCAAAATCGTAAATAGGCATCAGGTGAACATAGTTGACACCTAAATTGGTTAAATAAGTTAAGCCAGTGTAATCACCATTGGCATTGGTGGTATAGCTTTCTGTTAAGCCCAGATACTTTCCTTTATTTTTTACACCGGAATCTTCATCTATGGTGTAGTCTCTTACATGAAGCTCATAAATGATATCGTCTGTCATTGCACTCCCTTTATTGGGATTTACATCTTTCTCCCAGCCTTCCGGATTTGTGGTGGACATATCAAGAACCATGGAGCGTTTGCCATTGATTCCTGCAGACTTTCCATAGGGGTCAGAGGTTTCCGTGGATTTTCCTTCGGTAATTACGCTAAATGTGTAATATGTATTTTTCCAATCCCCCACTTTTTTTACCATCCAGACTCCCTGTTCCAATAAAGACATATCATCTGTACAGATAATATCATTCTGACCGGGATCTCCTGATTTATAAAAGTTAATCATGACTTTCTGGGCTGTTGGCGCCCATACCTTTACCATAGTTTCTTGTGGTGTATAGGTGACACCCAAATCATCTCCCTGATAGGTATATGCAGCTTCAAATTCAGCCGTAGAATATGGCAGTGGCATGGTGACGGTAATCAAATCATTTTTGTAAGAAATTACATACGATTTTTTCGTATCCACCGTTTCGCTTACTTTTAAAGTGTATCTGGCAGCAGCCTTTATCCGGCTGATTACCGTAAGTTCATCCCCATTTTCATCTAATACTTTTACATGATGTTCATCCTCAACGGGGATGACTCCGTTGGTAACCAGGATAAATGAATTACTTTCCGTGTTATAAACAGCAGTTTTTACGGTTGCTTCTTCCTGACTTTCTGTGGGTGGAACTGTTGGTGCCTGTGCTGTAACTTCCTTTGTGGGTTGGGGTTTTGGGGTAGCAGTTATCTTGTCTGATTTCGCTTTTTCTCTTGATGCTCCACAACCTGTAAAATTACCAGTAACCAAGGCAAACACCATCAACATACATATATATATTGATAATCTGCTTTTCATAATAGAAAACTCCTTTATATAAATTTGATATTTGTTCCGTATCACGGAACAAATAAAATTTGTACAAAAAAAATGAATCAACACTTAATATATTACAATATTTTTACATAATGTCAAGAAAAAGAAAGTACCAATTGTTACTGTTTATGGATATATTGTAAACAAGTAATTATTCAGTGGCTCTGAACAGATACGTAAACAATTTCAGTCCCATGCATCATACTATTTTTATATAGTTAAGCTTCTCTTACCGCATCCTTCATACTCTTTACGTAATCATATACATAATTTCCGCTGTTTTTGCCATGCTCTGCAATGATTTTTACAATAGCACTTCCTACAATAGCTCCGTCAGACTGGGATGCCATTTTCTTGGCCTGTTCTGGGGTGGCAATTCCAAATCCTACAGCACATGGAGTATCTGTCACTTTTTTTACCAGAGAAATCATCTCTGAAATATCTGTTTTGATTTCTGTACGAACACCGGTAACTCCCAAAGAAGAAACGCAATAGACGAATCCCTTGGCCCCCTGGGCGAGTTGGCTGATTCTTTCGTGGGAAGTGGGGGCAATCATGGTAATTAAATCTACACCGTACGCATCACAAATATCAAGGATTTCTCCTTTTTCTTCGTATGGAAGGTCAGGCACAATGATTCCGTCGATGCCACACTCCTGGCAACGTTTCATGAATTTTTCCTTTCCATAGGTAAAAATGGGATTAATGTAAGTGAGATATACCAATGGAATATCTGTGTTTTTGCGTACCTTTGCCACCATGTCAAACAATTTATCTGTAGTACAACCTGCTGCCAGGGCACGCTCATTTGCTTCCTGAATCACCGGTCCTTCGGCGATTGGGTCTGAAAACGGTACACCAATTTCAATTAAATCAGCACCGGCTTTTTCCATAGCATAAATTAGTTTTTCTGTTGTGTCCAAATCCGGGTCACCACCGGTCAAAAATGAAATAAATGCTTTACCGTCTTTAAATGCGTTCTGAATCTTACTCATAAATTTCCACTCCTCTGTATCTTGCAATGGCGGCAACATCCTTGTCACCACGACCTGAAATATTAACAACTACAATCTTATCTTTTGGCAATTCCTTGGCATATTTCATAGCATAAGAAACTGCGTGGGCACTCTCGATGGCTGGAATAATTCCTTCTGTTCTTGATAAATATTCAAATGCCTCTACTGCCTCATCGTCTGTTACAGGCACATATCTGGCACGTTTCATATCATTTAACATAGCGTGTTCCGGTCCGATTCCAGGATAATCCAAACCAGCAGAGATAGAATATACCGGCGCAATCTGTCCATATTCATCCTGACAGAAAAGGGATTTCATTCCGTGGAACACTCCTTCGGTACCATTTGCAATAGTTGCGGCATTCTTTGGATTGTCCACACCAAGGCCTGCAGCTTCGCAACCGATTAATTCTACGGATTCATCCTCAATAAAGTCATAGAATGCTCCAATGGCGTTGCTTCCCCCTCCAACACAGGCAATCACTGCATCCGGAAGTTTTCCTTCCGCCTCTAACATCTGTGAGCGAATTTCTTCGCTGATAATTTTCTGAAAATCCCGGACCATGGTTGGGAAAGGATACGGTCCCATAACAGAGCCCAGTACATAATGGGTATCGGCAATACGCTTTGTCCATTCTCTCATGGTTTCGTTTACTGCATCCTTCAAGGTCTGTGTGCCAGAAGTAACTGCATGAACCTTAGCACCTAGAAGTTCCATACGAAATACATTTAGAGCCTGACGTTCTGTGTCTTCTTTTCCCATAAACACTTCGCATTCTAATCCAAGAAGAGCGGCAGCGGTAGCAGTTGCCACACCGTGTTGTCCTGCACCGGTTTCTGCAATGACTCGGGTTTTTCCCATTTTTTTTGCAAGAAGACACTGTCCTAATGCATTGTTGATTTTATGAGAACCAGTGTGGTTTAAATCTTCTCGCTTTAAATAGATTTTCGCTCCACCCAAATCTTTTGTCATTTTTTCCGCATAGTACAGCAGTGAAGGTCTTCCCACATATTCTTTCATTAAGTCTGCAAGTTCCTTTTTGAAATCTGGGTCATCTTTGTACTTGTTATACGCTTCCTCTAATTCAATTACTGCGTTCATCAATGTTTCAGGAATATACTGTCCGCCGTATTTTCCAAATCTTCCTTTACTCATTTTTTTACCTCCAATTTATTTTCATCAATATTGCTACTTTAATCCTTTTAATTCATCTAACATTTGTTTTTTATTTTCGCTTCGCATTAGTGTTTCTCCGATTAATACTCCATTTACCTTGGCATCTTCCAAAACCTTGATATCATCATGAGTCTTGATTCCACTTTCCGCCACAAAGTAAATATGTTCCGGTACCAGTTTGCGAAGTCTTTCGCTATTGTGGATATCTACTGTAAAGGTTTTTAAATCCCGGTTATTTACACCTATCATTCTGGCTCCTGCGGTAATAGCACTTTCTATTTCCTTTTCATCGTGGGCTTCTACCAAAGCAGACAATCCCAATTCATCACAGATACCAATATATTTCTTTAAGGTTTCCGTGTCAAGTAAAGAACAAATTAAAAGTACACAGTCTGCATCTGCCACTCTTGCCTGGTAAATCATGTATTCATCCATAATAAAGTCTTTACGAATCACAGGAACTGTTTTTACCTGTTCTTTGATTTCTTTTAGGAAATCAATACTTCCCATGAAATAATCCGGTTCTGTCAGCACAGAGATACAGTCAGCACCGGCCTTTTCATAGTCCTTTGCAATTTCCACATAGGGAAACTCTTTGGCAATGACTCCTTTCGATGGGGATGCCTTTTTCACCTCACAGATAAAGCGTATTCCACCACTTCCAATTTTCTTTTCGAAAGAAAAATTCTTCTTTGGGAGGGACAATGCTTTTCTTTTCATTTCATCCGAAGAAATCTGCTGTTTTTCCTTTGCTACACGAATTTTGGTAGCCTCTGCAATTTCCTGTAAAATCATCTGTTCATCCTTTCGTTTGTCTAAAACTGATTTGAAATTTCAATAAAGCTTTCTAATTGTTCCTTGGCCTTTCCACTGTCAATGATATCTTGTGCCGCAACAATTGCCTCTTTGAAAGTCATATTGTCTGTTGCCATATAGATGCAGGCAGCTGAGTTCAAAACCACAGCATCTCTCTTTGGACCTTTTTCTCCATTTAAAATAGCTCTGGTAATTTCAGCATTTTCTTTTGGGTCTCCTCCAACTAAGTCCTCTTTTTTACAAAGTCTGAATCCATAATCTTCTGGATTCAGTACAAAGCTTTTTAATTTTCCATCTCGAATCTCACAGCAGGTTGTTGGTGCGCTAAGTGAAATTTCATCTAATCCATCCTGTCCATAAGCAACAATTCCTCTTTTCACCCCTAGATTTAGTAAAACTTTGGCCAATGGCTCAACTAAGGACTCATCATATACACCTAAAAGCTGCATATTTGCTCCAGCAGGGTTTGTCAATGGTCCTAAAATATTAAATATCGTACGGATTCCCAAGCCCTTTCTTACAGGTGCAACATATTTCATAGAAGAATGGTAAGTCTGGGCGAACATAAAGCACATACCTATTTTGTCTAAAATCTTCGCACTGTCTTCTGCTGAAATTGTAATCTTTACTCCCAGCGCTTCCAGGCAGTCTGCAGCTCCACATTTGCTGGATACGCTTCTATTGCCGTGTTTTGCCACAGGGATTCCGGCAGCGGATACCACGAAAGCAGAGGTGGTGGAAATATTGAAGGTATTTGCTTCATCCCCACCGGTTCCCACGATTTCCAATACATTCTTGTCATGAAGCAGGCGTACTGCATGTTTTCTCATCCCCGCTGCACAAGCTGTAATTTCTTCAATGGTTTCTCCTTTCATACGAAGGGCAGTTAAGAAAGATGACATCTGAATTTCTGTAGCTTTACCGCTCATAATTTCATCCATTACTTCTTCTGCCATTTCGTATGTTAAGTCTTCTTTGTTTACTACTTTGTAAATTGCTTCTTTAATCATGCGTCTATCCTCCATTTACCATACATTTATTTCATTCAAAGAGAAAATTTTTCATCATTGTGGCTCCATCCGGTGTCAGTACGGACTCTGGATGAAACTGTAATCCATAGATTTCGTATTCTGTGTGTTTCACAGCCATGACTTCCCCATCTTCTGTCTGGGCAATCACTTTTAATTCTGCAGGAAGTGTACTCTTATCCGCTGCCAGTGAATGATATCTGGCTACCATGACTTTTTGGGGTAATCCTTTAAAAATGTCCACACTGGTATCCAAACTTGCCTCACTTTGTTTTCCGTGCATTAACTGTTTCGCATAGGTTACAGTTGCTCCAAAGCTTTCGCAGATTCCCTGATGTCCAAGACATACTCCAAGTATTTTTACCTTGCCCTTTAATTGTTTTACTACATCCTCACATACACCAGCATCACAGGGTCTGCCTGGTCCTGGGGATAAAATAATTCGGCTTGGATGCAAATCTTCAATCTCTTTTACTGTAAGTTCATCATTTCGAATTACCTTAATCTCTTCCCCGCCATTCTCTTTACACAGGCCGCCAATGAGTTGTACCAGATTATAAGAAAAGCTGTCATAGTTATCAATCAATAAAATCATTTTCCATTCACCTCACTTGCTCTTTGGATTGCATTCATCACTGCCCCAGCCTTGTGGGCACATTCTTCGTACTCTTTTTGTGGAACGGAATCTGCCACAATTCCTGCTCCAGCCTGCACATATACTTTATTGCCTTTCTTAACTGCGGTGCGGATGGCAATACATACATCTAAGTTACCAGAGAAGTCCATATATCCAATGGCTCCCCCATAAACACCTCTAGGAGCCTTCTCTAATTCATCAATAATCTCACAGGCTCTGAACTTTGGTGCACCGGAAAGGGTTCCTGCCGGTAAAAGGGCTGCCACCGTATCACATCCGTCTTTTCCTTCGGCTATGGTTCCGCATACCGTGGATGCAATATGCATCACCTTTGAAAATCTGTGTATTTTCATATAGTCCTCTACGTAAACACTGCCGTACTCAGCAATTCTTCCAATATCATTTCTTGCCAAGTCTACCAGCATATTGTGTTCCGAACGTTCCTTCTCATCTGCCAGCAATTCTTTTTCTAAAGCTTCATCCTGGGCATCGGTGGTACCTCTTGGTCTGGTTCCTGCTACCGGGAAGGTGGTCAGCTTACCGTGTTGTAATTTTACCATAGTTTCCGGTGAAGCTCCGCAGATTTGTACATCCCCACTCTGGATGTAATACATATAGGGGGATGGATTTGTAGTACGTAACACACGGTAGGCATTGATGAGGGAACTGTTATACTCTGCCTCAAATCTTCTGGAGATTACCCCTTGGAAGATATCCCCTTCCCGAATGTAATGTTTTGTTTTCTCTACCATCTCAAAGTATTCTTCCTTTGTGGTATTGCAGGTGAATTCAACATCTTCCTGTACATTGATTTCTTCTAAAGGTGTGGCATCGTAAATCATATTTTTAATTTTCTCGATTTCCAAACAGGCTGCATGGTAGCCCTGTTCCCCGTCTTCTGCCTTCATGTTCACCACAATGATGATTTTCTGTTTCAGATTGTCATAGGCAATCACTTTGTCAAAAAGCATCAAGTCGAAATCATAAAAATCACTGCTTTTCATCTTAAGTTTTGGTTCTGCATAATGAAACATTTCATAGGAGAAATATCCTACCAGTCCCCCGGTAAAAGGTGGCATTCCATTGATTTTTGGAGTTTTGTATTCTCCTAAAATCTCTCGGATGGCATCCATGGGCTCTCCTTTGATTTCTTTTTGGATTCCACCACTTTTGATGGTGACAGCGTAATCTTTACATACTGCACGAAGCAGTGGATTAAATCCTAAAAAGGAATATCTTCCCTGTCTTACACCATCTTCCACACTTTCTAACAGGTAAAAATTTTTATCGATTTTTGCCAGTTTTCGAAGCAGAGTAATAGGTGTAATAATGTCTGCATAAATTTCTGTTGCTATGGGGAATAAATTGTAATCTCCCTCTAATTGCTTGATTTCTTCATAACTTGGAAACATTTGAAAACTCCTCCTTTATTCCACTGTAAGGGCATTTTTAGGAAACACTGATAAATTGTAATTATTATGGTTAAAAAAAACTCCTGCCCCTACACATTTCTGCATAGGGACAAGAGTTGAAAATTCACTCCTGCGGTACCACCCTGATTGATGTCAAACATCCGCTCATTCTACATACTACCATATGTATCCACTTGGTAACGGGCTGGATTCCCGTCAGAACCTACTCTCTACATTTCAGCCTGCCCTCACAAGTCCATTCAACTGATTCTGTGTCACCACTACTACTGCAATTCCACCATCTGCAGCTCTCTGAAAGCTTTTCCTCAGTCTACTTCTCTTGCTCATCGGTTTGTTTTATCTTACTGAAACTAAGTTTATACCTTAACATTGGATTTGTCAACTTAAATTTTGGATTTTTATTCATCTAATGCATTTTCCATAATTTCTGCATTAAATTTTTCTAATCGACTTAACACATCTAAATATTATCACGTCTAAGATAAAATTAAAGAGCTTTTTCTAAGGTTTCACGAATTGCCTTGATAAAGTTTTCGCTGTTTAATACAGTTACATTTTCTAAAGTTGTGATTAATGCAAGATCCTTTGTCATCTTACCGCTTTCGATGGTATCGATGGTAGCTTTCTCTAATTTATCTGCAAATTCCATAAGTTCTTTGTTTCCATCTAATTCACCACGTTTTCTAAGAGCTCCTGTCCAGGCAAAGATTGTTGCAACAGAGTTTGTGGATGTTTCTTCTCCCTTTAAGTGCTTGTAGTAATGGCGCTGAACAGTTCCATGTGCTGCTTCATATTCATAGTATCCCTGTGGGGAAACCAATACGGAAGTCATCATGGCAAGAGAACCAAATGCAGTTGCTACCATGTCAGACATAACGTCTCCATCGTAGTTCTTACATGCCCAGATATATCCACCTTCAGAACGGATGACACGGGCTACTGCATCATCGATTAAGGTATAGAAATATTCAATGCCTGCTGCCTTGAATTTATCATCATATTCCTTGTCGTAGATTTCCTGGAAGATATCCTTGAAGGTATGGTCATACTTCTTTGAGATAGTATCCTTGGTAGCAAACCAAAGATCCTGTTTTGTGTCCAATGCATAGTTAAAGCAGCTTCTTGCAAAGCTTTCAATGGATGCATCTAAATTATGCATACCCTGTACAATACCAGGTCCTGCAAAGTTATGGATTAACTCTCTTGTCTCTGTTCCGTCCTCTGCTGTGTAAACAATTTCAGCCTTACCAGCTGCAGGAATCTTCATTTCAGAACCCTTGTATACATCACCATATGCGTGTCTTGCAATTGTAATTGGTTTCTTCCATGTGCGGACGGTTGGTTCAATTCCTTTTACCACGATTGGTGCACGGAATACAGTACCATCTAAGATAGCACGGATGGTTCCGTTCGGACTCTTCCACATTTCTTTTAAATTATACTCTGTCATACGTGCAGCGTTTGGTGTGATTGTGGCACACTTAACCGCAACTCCATACTTTTTGGTAGCTTCTGCAGAATCTACCGTTACCTGATCATTCGTCTCATTACGATATTCTAAACCTAAATCATAATACTCTGTGTTTAATTCAATAAAAGGATGTAACAATTCATCTTTGATTATCTTCCAAAGAATTCTTGTCATTTCGTCTCCATCCATTTCAACGAGTGGTGTTGTCATCTTAATTTTAGCCATAACTTTGTCCTCCTGTTGTTTGTAATTTCCTATATATTTACAAAAGTCGTAATTATTGTAACTTATTATTTTCGTTTTGACAATGCTAATTTAAAAAATTCATTTCAATTTATGGGATACTGTCAATATTTACGGCTAAAATTATGAATGCTATAGTAACAGTTCAGACAGGTCTGCGCATTTACTGCGCTGACCGTGTAAAAATGTGTATTTAACAAAAATCGGGCAATTTTGCATGCGTGAGCATTGCCCGATTTCGTAACAGTTTAGCTTATGGCTGAACTGTTACATGCGATAGATTTTTTACAGGCGGAGTATTCAGCAGTGTATTTATATCAATCATCCCCCATCCTTGAACTTTTTTAGGATACCCCAAGTCTTTGGCACTTCTGTACAATGCATATTTCATCTCCTTTGGGGTAGCTTTAGGGTATTTATCCAGATACAGTGCCAGGGCACCGGAGACCACAGGAGCTGCCATGGAAGTTCCACTAAGAGTTTTGTAAGAACGCTCTTTGTTACAGCTGATAATGTTCTTTCCTGGTGCCAGGATTTCCGGCTTCATGATACACTGCTTTGTAGGCCCTCTGCCAGAATATGGCTCAATTCGGCGCATCCGTTCTTCGTAACTGCCGACGGTAATCACCTTTTTGCTGCTTCCTGGCATGGTGATGGTTCCAGGCTTTGGTCCATTGTTTCCGGCAGCCACTACCACTGCTATACCTTCATGCCACAGTTCCTCCACACAAGAAATTAATTTATCTTCCATGTGGCTTTGGCCCACTTCTCCACCAACAGATATATTTATGATACGAATATTATATTGTTCTCTTACATTTTTTATCCATTCTAATGCATTGACAAAATTGGGAATACTTCCCCCTCCGTTTCCATCTAACACCTGGCAAACTACCAGCCTTGCCATAGGTGCAATCCCCATGTAATTCCCTTTTGAGGCTTTCCCACTTCCTGCAATAATTCCTGCCACATGAGTTCCATGACCGTTAGAATCATTTCCTTCTATATTTGTGGTATTTCTCGAATAACCCATTTGGGAATCATTTCTATTTTCCCTAATGAAAGACTTTCTGACAGTAACACAGTGCTGCAAATCCATATGATTACTGCAACCTGTATCAAGAATTGCCACGCCGATGTTATTTCCCAAAATCCCTTGTCTGTGGACTTCATTACAATGAACAATATTTCGGACTTCTTTCAAAAAATATCCCTCCTAAAAAATAAATATTTTGGAAACTTATACAAGCCATACAGCATAAGATAAACTGTAAAAAAAAATGGAGGTTACTTATGAGTGACTTAGCAGCAACTAACTGTGGATGTGGTGGATGTGAAGGAGGAAACAATTCTTGTATCTGGATTATTCTCCTGTTACTCTTCTGTTGCGGATGCGGCAACGGAGGAAGCGTATTTAATAACGGAGGATGCGGATGTGGCGGAAATGACAACTCCATTATCTGGATTATCCTTTTATTGGCATGCTGTGGTGGATATGGCGGCAGCTGCGGTGGATGCGGCATCTAATGAAGTAAATTACTTCCAAAGATTTTTCAAAGTATTATTTTCTTGATTATCAATCATCTTGGAGGCTGCCGTTCTGGCAGCCTTTGTAAATTTACTTTTGCCCCTGTTCCCCTTCCTTGGTATACTGCCCATTACACTTTTCATCAACTTCATAAATGGTGTCCTCATCCTGCACTAAAATTTGATATTTCTTTTTTTTCAAGGATAGGTGTTTTTCTTTCATACGATTCTGCCTTATATTTTAATTATCTTATTATTATATTACTATATTTGTTCTGATTCGTTCCTCTTTTGCATATAGTGTTTACTGAGCTAATACCTTTGAAAGGCGTTAGTAACAGATAGCTAAAGGGGGACCACCTATGGAAGAGGAAAATATACTAGAGCAGATGATTACCACCCATCAGATGCAACTGCTAAAAACAGCATTACCATATGTTAATATAGAAGAACAGAAATTTCTGTCTGTTTACATAAAATTCAAGGAATTTACTAACACCTTTCTTTTGTTCCAAGACAGTGAACAGACCTCCCAACTAAAAATACAGGCTACACAGGCGAATTCCAAGAATATGAATTCACTTTTGGCAGATTTAAAAAAAGTATGCACAAAGGAGGAAACTCAGGTCATAGACTTAATGCAGAATTTCATGCAGATATCAAAACTATATCAGACCTATCAGGAAATACAGCCGGAACCTGATGGCAAGCTGTCTCCACAAGACATTCTCTCTGCCATGCTTACCCCACAGCAGAAACAGATGTTTGAAATGTACAAAGGATTATTTTAATGATTAGATTTTGTAAGATTAGACTATAATTTAGATTAGAAAGGAATTAAGCTATGAGTGACTGGAAAAAAGATCCACGCCTACAACACATTTCACCAGAAAAGCTTGCTCTATTAGAAAAATTATCAGAGAATATGAGGGGGAAAAATCCCACCCAGGCCATGCCGCTTTTATTAGCGGCCCTTACCTCAGCACGGGAAAAAGGACTAAAATTTTCAGATTCAGATACCGCTCTGATTATCGAACTCTTAGAACAAAACGCTTCACCAGAGGAAAAAGAAAAAATAAAACGTATGTTGCATTTATTCCAACAAATGAATAAACATTAAAAAAAGGGATTGCCTCTGCAATCCCTTTTTTTTATTTCTACTTCTATTTTGCTACAATGTTGATAATACGTCCTGGAACATAAATTTCTTTCACAATATTTCCTGTCAATTTATCTCCCAAGGCTTCTTTCGCTGTTTTTATGGCGCTGTCCTTATCTACATCTACAGGAAGGGAAACCACAACCTTTGTCTTTCCGTTAATCTGTACAGCAATTTCTACTTCGTCTTCCTGCATCTGACTTTCATCAGCTTCCGGCCAACGGTTGTCAAACACACTTGTCTCATGACCACAAGCCTGCCATAATTCTTCTGCTAAATGTGGTGCAAATGGAGCCATAAGAATGACCGCTGTTTCAAGTGTTTCCTTGTCGATTCCACCCTTCTTTGACATCTCAATCATTTTGTTGGTATATTCCATGAATCCACTGACAACAGTATTTAAGCTAAAGGTTTCTAATCTCTGAGTAATGTCATATACCATCTTGTGACGGATGCGAATCATTTCCTTGCTTGGCTCTATGTTTGCATCCTTATTGTCCAATACCAGATTCCAGAAACGATTGATGAAACGGTAGATACCTTCCATTCCTCTGTCATCCCAGATAGAATCTAATTCTGGTGGTCCAATAAATAATTCGTATAATCTTAAGCAGTCACAGCCGTAATCTCTTACCATATCATCCGGTGATACAATGTTACCTAATGATTTACTCATCTTGGTAGCTGCACCAGTTTCTTTGTCACGTCCGCAAACCATCCCCTGATTAAATAATTTCTGGAATGGCTCATCAAAATCTACCACTCCAATATCATATAAGAACTTTGTGTAGAATCTTGAATACAATAAATGAAGAACTGCATGCTCTACTCCACCGATATACATATCTACCGGTAAATACTTATCAGCCTTTTCTTTTGATACCAACTCCTCGTTGTTCTTGCTGTCAACATATCTTAAGAAATACCAGGAGGAACCGGCCCACTGTGGCATGGTATTTGTCTCACGCTTTGCAGGCTTTCCGCAGCATGGACAGGTTGTGTTTACCCATTCTTCGATATCTGCCAATGGGGATTCGCCTGTACCTGTTGGCTGGTAGGATTCTACATCAGGCAATAATAATGGCAATTGATCTTCTGGAACTGGTACATTTCCACAGTCCGGACAATGGATAATTGGAATTGGTTCTCCCCAGTAACGCTGTCTTGAGAATACCCAGTCACGCAGCTTGTAGTTGGTGGTCTTCTTGCCCACACCCATTTTTTCAATCATCATAGGAGCTTCTTTCTTTAATACAGCAGATTCCATTCCATCCCAATCACCGGAATTTACCATGGTACCAACTGCATCTGTGTAAGCTTCTTCCATATTTTCGATAATCTTACCATCTTTTGCAATTACCTGAACAATTGGAATGTCAAACTTCTTTGCAAAAGCAAAGTCTCTGTCATCGTGTGCAGGTACACACATAATGGCACCAGTACCGTAGTCTGCCAGTACATAATCTGATAACCAGATTGGAATTTGCTTTCCATTGATTGGATTGATGGCATAGCTTCCTGTAAACACACCTGTCTTTTCCTTGTCTGCCATTCTATCCACAGAGGAGCGCATGGAGGACTGATAGATATAATCTTCCACTGCCTGTCTTGTCTCATCGGTGGCAAGCTCTTTTGCCATCTCATGTTCCGGTGCAAGTACCATAAAGGTTGCACCGTGAAGGGTATCCGGTCTGGTGGTATAAACTGTGATTTCTTTCTCTGTACCTGCTACTTTAAAGTTTACTTCTGCTCCGTAGCTTTTTCCAATCCAGTCTGCCTGCATTTTCTTTACCTTTTCAGGCCAGTCCAATTTGTCCAAATCATCTAACAGACGATCTGCATATTTTGTGATTTTTAACATCCACTGACGAAGATTTTTCTTGGTAACTGGTGTGTGACAACGTTCACAGCATCCGTTTACCACCTCTTCATTGGCAAGACCTGTTTTGCAGGAAGGACACCAGTTAATTGGGAATTCTTTTTCATAAGCAAGACCTTCCTTGAACATTTTTACAAAAATCCACTGTGTCCATTTATAGAACTGTGGGTCTGTGGTGTTTACTTCCATATCCCAGTCATAGATTGCTGAGATTTCATTGATCTGACGCTTGATGTTGGCAATGTTGCTTGCAGTGGTCTCACTTGGATGTTTTCCTGTCTTGATTGCGTAGTTTTCCGCTGGTAAACCAAAGGCATCCCATCCCATTGGATGAATTACATAATGTCCGTGTAACATCTTGTATCTGCTCCACACATCACTGATTACATACCCTCTCCAGTGTCCTACATGGAGCCCATTTCCTGATGGATATGGAAACATATCAAGACAGTAATATTTTGGTTTCTTTCCATCGTTCACATTTACAGGATGTTCCTTCCAGTGCTTACGCCACTTCTGTTCTACTTCCCTATGATTATAAGGTATTGCCATTTGTATTTCCTCCGTATCTATTTTTATTCCTTTTATTTTATATAATTATATTGTAATTTCAAAAAACTCACTGATACAACTAAAATGCAGGAATTTTTGTGAAATTACCGTACTTCCAAACAATTACAGTTTATCATACGTTAAATTTTTGTCAACTTTTTTTTGCTTGTAACAAGCTATTCCAGAATCTTTGTGATTTCATTGACAGGTGAACCACTGACATACTGGAAATTGATGGTGTCTCCCTCTTTATATTTGATAACAGAAATTAAGTTTTCATCTGTCATATTGGCTCCAAAAGCAGTTTCCAATCCCTTGATATAGAGATAATAGTGTGTGTTTCCATCGATAACTACAGGTGCAATAGAATCAATGATTCCATTTACTACCTCTAAACTATTGCTTTCAGAGCCTGTGATACCATTGGTATTTAATAGTGACATATAAGCTTTTTCTGCCTGGGCTACCGTATCTCCTATGGCTACCCACTGATACTTTTGCACATTCACCATGGCATATTTTTTAACTAAGCCTGCATCATCTTTCAGTGCCATAAAATAAGTGGGTTCGTCTGCAATATTTAACAACAATGGGAAAGTAGAGCAGTATCCTAAGTTCTGTACCTGTCCTTCTGCCGAGTCCATTGCAGAATATTCAATGGCACCCTCCACGGAGTAAAATCTGGTTTCCATAGTTCTTTGGTTCATTAATACAAAACCTACAATGGACTGGTCTGAATTTAGGGATGTAATACCTGTATACACCCACACATCATCATCTAAGGCAATATAGTTATATCCACTGGTAGACTGGAGGCAATCCTTTTGACCAAGTACGCTGTTGAGAAAGCCGTGTTTTAGGGTTCCATTATAGTTATATAGTCCAACCAGTAAGTCTGCCGAGTATACTCTGTCTACCCACTGTGGTACATCTTCCACTTTATATACTTCTGTCTCGCCGGTCTGAGCGTTACATAATACCACTTTTCCTATGGTTACACCGCCAAACAGACCGATATTAAATTTCTTTACCGGACAAACCCAGTAAGGTGTTCCTTCTTCATCTATCTCGAAGCTGATGTCATCATAGATAAAAGTAGGATAGCGAAATCTTAAGTGTCTGTATATATTTCTGTTAAAGTATTCTGCTTCCGAATATTTAATGGGTTTGTCTAATTTAATACACTCTGTATCCTGGGTTGCCATGTCAATTTTGATATAGGCTGGAATTCCTGAAGATTGATTGGTAATCCATTTGATAAAGCTTGCATAAGTCAGAGGTGTCACTCTCACAGGCTCATCGTTTAAATTTATCTGAGTATATTTTGGACTTACCTCAAACTGGGAAACGTAATCTACCATGCTTCCCATCTTTCGATTTCCCAAAAGTGTTGCAGATTCTTTATCTAACAATGGTATCTGATTATAGTTTACTTCCTTGATATCTTCTGTGAATTCTTTTTCTTTTACCTGCAATAATTTCTGATATTTTGATGCATTTACCAGTGGAGAAGATAAAATACTTCCTCCCGCATAGACGATTAAAACTACCAAAAATACAGCCAGCATAATTTTTAAAGGAACAGACTTTTTAAAGAATGGAGTCATTTCCCTTAAGCTGTTGATGTGTTTGCACTTTGCACATACATAAACAAAAATGGCTACAAGGCACAAAGTAAAAATAAATCCCCACATTCCCTCGGAATGGAGATTGATTGCAGGCAGTGTTACATAGTAACCAATTCCTGCAATAAGGAGCAATAATATTACTCCAATTAAATAAAATTTTCCTTTTTTCATTCTACCACCTCTCGGATTATATTTTTGATGATTAAAGGTAAATGTCCAGTGGTTCTGAACAGATACTTCTAAAGTATAATTCAAATCCTGATTTTATTCAAGCCGTTCTCATTATTTATTTATGTAACAGTTCAGCCATAGGCTAAACTGTTACTTATTTATTGACATATTCACTAGATAACGTTAGAATTGTGGGTAGCAAGTTACAAACAGGAGGAAATTATGTTAAAAGTCGGTATGATTGGCTTAGGGCTTATTGGTGGTTCTTTGGCCAAATCCATTCGTTTACATCATAAAGATGCTGTAATTACAGCATACGATACCAACAGGGACTCCCTGGCAGCAGCACTTGAGGAGAAGGTGATTTCTAAAGCTCTTACAAAGATTGATGATTTTACATCTTCGGATGCCTTTTATGACTGTGATTTCATATTTCTTTGTACCCCGGTGGAGAGTTTTCATGTGTATCTTCCACTTTTAAAAAAGGTTCTAAAGGAGGATACTGTTTTAACAGATGTGGGAAGTGTCAAGGCAAGAGTACATAAAGAAATGGAAGAATATGGGTTAAATAAATATTTTATTGGCGGTCATCCTATGGCAGGAACCGAAAAAGCAGGATACGAAAATTCTTTTCCTGAGATGATGAACCAGACCAGATTTTTGCTGACCCCTGCCAAAGAGAGTTCAGAGGCTGCACTGGAAAAATATAAAGAGTTGATTTGCTCCCTGGATGCCATTCCCATGGTACTTGACTATAAGGAACATGATCGGGCTGTGGCGGCCATCAGCCATGTGCCCCATCTGGTAGCCTCCGGTCTTGTAGATTTGGTGGCATCCAAAGATGAAAAGAAATTTTTAAATGAAATGGCAGCGGGCGGATTTAAAGATATCACCCGGATTGCATCCTCAAACCCCCATATGTGGCAGAATATCTGTTTTTCCAATAAAGTTGCTGTGCTTGAAATGCTGGATTCCTATATTTCGATTATGCAGCAGGCAAGAGAAAATTTAGCTGCTGAGAATGTGGAGGGTTTGTGCAATCACTTTGCTGTTGCAAAAGAATATAGGGATAAAATCAACTAAAAGGAAACAAATACCGTAAACGCTTCATAGTGGGTATATTGACAACAAGAGCAACCGTTCTTAATTCGGTTGCTCTTGTTTGTTCTTTCTGCAATTATCTGG
>CACXGE010000154.1 GCA_902767135.1 uncultured Lachnospiraceae bacterium
AAAAAGTGAAAATAAAAAATGCCCGGAAGCCTAATAAATAAAGACTTTCGAGCTATACTAAGCTAAAAGTTGCTGCAAAACTGTGGCGCGTTTGTGATATATTATTAACGCTTTGTAAAATAAAATAGGAAAATAATAAATTTAAGGAGGAAAAAGGAATGAACTCATTCAAACGCAAAGTGCTAGTTTCTTTCATGGCTATGGCTTTATGTGTGACATCTGTGTTTGGTACATCCACAACAACAGAAGCTGCTTCTTCCAAAAAAGCAGTAAAGTCAGTTACATTAAAAGTGGGCAGCAAGAAAGTAAACGGCAAAACAGTTCAGTTGACTCAGGGAAAATCTACTACTGTAAAAGTTACAGTAAATCCATCTTCCGCTAAGAAGTCAATTACTTACAAATCTAGCAACAAAAAAATCGCTTCTATTTCCACAAAAGGAAAGATAAAGGGCGTAAAGGCCGGTACAGCAACTATGACAGTTACTGTAAAGGGGAAGAACAATAAAACAAAGAAAGCTACTTTTAAGGTACAAGTAGTAAAGAAACCAACACCAACAAAGGCACCAACAAAGGTTCCAACAAAGAAACCTACTGCTGTACCAACAAAGGCAGTTCAGCAGCCAACAGAAATGACATTAGAAGCTTCTGCAACAGCTATTGCACCAGGACAGACTTCACAGTTATATCCTAAGTTTGTACCAGCAGGAACAACTACAAAGGTGAGCTACAAGTCATCAAATACTACAGTTGCAACCGTGGATGCAAAAGGTACTGTAACAGGTCTTACCGAAGGTACAGCAACTATCGTGGCAACCACAGCAAACAACTTAAGTGCAAAACTTACCATTAAAGTTGCTAAGGTAGCACCAACCAGCATGAAGTTAAATGTATCTACACTGACCATGACCATCGGTGAAGGAAACCAGACCTTGTCTCCGCAGTTCCCAGAAGGAACCACTCAGACAGAGGTGACTTGGAAGTCCTCAGATGAAACCATCGTATCCGTAGATGCCACAGGAAAGTTGGTTGCAAAGAAGGCAGGAAAAGCAACCATTACAGCCACATCTGTAGCAGATCCTTCTATCACAGCAACTTGTGAGGTTACTGTAAAGAGTGAGACTAACACAAGAACAGACGGTGTTACTATTGAAGTGGCAAATGCACTTAATGGATATGAAAACACAGTGTTTACTGGAACAAATGCAGATATCCGCGTTAGATTATACAAGGATGCAAAGCCAGTAGCAAACACAGACGTAACACTAAAAATGGAATATAAGTCTGGTACTGCTGACTACTGGGAAATCAGTAACGAACACAGTGCAAGCTCTACTGTAAAGACAGATGCACAGGGTATTGCAACCTTTACCATCGCATTGAAGAATGGTTATAACGTCAAAGCTAATGAAGGTGTCATGGGTGGATATCTGTTGACAGCAACAGCAACAGGTGCTTCTACAAAAGCGCAGACAGCATTACGTTTTGCCCGTTTCTCTGTAGGAACATACAAGGGTAGGGTGGCTACTAAGGATTATTCTTTTGCAAACATCACAGTAAATGATTTTGAAACAGACTTAGTTCAGGGTGTAAATGCTGCCAATAAGGGACTGGAGGAAACACAGACTGTAGAACGTAAGCAGATTAATACCGATAAAAATCACAATGAATTAATTGGCACCTCCGAATATGTAGTTAGCCAGCAGGTAAGTACAGAAGGTAAAAAGGATCATGCAGTAACCTTTAATGCGGCTCCATTGATTGAATATCCGGAAGTTATCACAGGGACTTCAGATGATGATTATAAGCAGGCAGTAAATTACAGTACTCAGGGATACTCAATTTATGACACTTCAAAATCAACAGTTATTAAAGAGGTTCCAACCAATTTAAACTATGCTACTTTAAACTTTGCAAATGTGACAATATCCAAGAACACAGCATTAAAGATTAAGGTATATAGTGCTTACGACGAAGTGACAGATACTTTACTTGGTGAGTTAGCAAGTTATGCAGTAAAGGGTGAACATGTAGAAGACAATTTTGGTTTCCAGGTTCCAATTCAGGAATTAGCAGAGAAGGCAGATGATTATGTATACATCAAAGTATATGTAGAATCTCAAGGACAGGTAGAGGTTGCTAAGGCGATTGGATTTGACTTAGTAAATATTACAGGAAACTATGTAGGTACTGCTAAATACAAGAATTTATCAGAACTCTACAAGGATGCCAAGATTAACTGGACATCTGTAACTACAGGGAAGATTGGACAGGACGCATACAAATATGCTAACTTCCAGAATAGTGTAACTATGACGGAGGCACAGGCAAAAAGCTATGGAATCGACACAACTTCTTCAGATAGTCCATATTATAAAGCAACCGTTACCTATAGAGTACCAACTTATCCTCATTTAGGTAATGCCATTGTTACTGTAAAGAAGCAGAACGCAAACGAAAACGATACATACTTCATGATTCCAACCTATGCAGACAACAATGAGAATAAGCTTATGGCTGCTGATAAGGTTCAGGCATTTAACGTGTCTAAGGAAGAAGCAACAAATTATGGTGTAGGTGTACAGCTTACAAGTACAGATTACACAGTAACATTGAATTCTGAAAAATCTGGAATCTCTGAAGTGTACGGAGAGTTAGAGGTAGGAAGTGAATTAGATTTCCTTACAATGGAACAGAAGAGACTGTTTGCGTATGTTGAATGGGCTCCTCTTCCAACAGAAAAGAAAAAACCAACAGAAGATTTTTATGCATTGGTTGGTCAGACAATTAGCGTGGATGTGTTGGTAACAGATGATAACGGAAACAAGGTAAGGGATACTGAAGTTGAATTCTACCTTGGAGATGACAAGACAGAGAAGCTTACAAGAACATCACTTCCAGAAGGTGTATCTATCACTGCCGACTCAACAAAGTATGATGAAGAAAAATCTACCGTAAAGACAAACGCAGATGGTGTGGCTACCATTACCTTCAAGAGTGACTCTTATCAGTCAGGCATTATGGAAGAACCATTATTCCCTAAGTGTGAGGGATACAAGGTTACCATGTCAGTAAAGGGAACAGTAGCAGAATATGCAAAACTTTACTGGATTGCACCAGGTCTTTCTTTCACCGACCAGACAGCGGTAGCTCAGAAAGAAACAAAGGATGAAATTGCACAGGTAGCAAAGAAAACATTAACCTACGAATTAGGAAATAAGGATACTTTACAGACAGAAAAACAGACTAAGAATATTGATACTACATGGTTAGTTGGATATCAGGTAGTAGGCTTAGTAGAAGATAAAGAAAAAGCCAATGCAGCAGCAGCGGCAACAGACGGATATTCCAACGTTATTATTGAAGGTGCAGACACAGGTGTTACATTACTTGGTTCCGGTGTAGATGAGCCTTATGGTAAGATTGTAGAAGGTACTTTAGATACCAAGAAGGCGTCTGCCCAGATTACATCTGTAAAGACAGGACTTGATATCTTAAGAGGTACTTTAAGCAGAGATACTATCGATGAAAAGGCAGTGATGAACTTTACATTGTTAGACAATCTTGGAAATGTAATCAAGACCGTACCAAACGTTGGTGATGGTGAGACAAGTGCTTCCGTAGGATTGAATGTACCTATTAAGTGGGCACCGGTAAATATGCAATATGTAATTGAAACACCATCAGGTTATGATATTACTGTAGATGCAAATACAGCTGGTAAGCAGGAAACAGTTTACGTTAAAGTGTTTGACAGCAAGGATAACATGTTAGACGACTACGAAGTGAAGTACTCTGTAAAGGATTCCACCACTGGAGCTTATATCATCGAAGAGGGTAGTGGTGTATCTAAGAAGGGATATGTGGCTATCAACTACGCTATTCCGAATAAGACATGTACTTATGATGTAACAGCAACTATCGAAGGATATGGCTCTGTAACTAAGTCAATCAACTACAAGACTAGAACAACAGCTACAGCTGACTTTGGTATGAAGCTTGCAACAGGTGTGTTAGAAAACGGAATGATTAAGATTGCTGTGAAGCTTTCTGAGGATGTAAATCCGGACACTGTTGTAAAGGAAATGTTTGAAATCCGTGATAACAACAAGCAGAAGTATACAATCAACAGCTTCAGCGTTGAAGGTTCAACTATTACAATGACAGTAAATCCAGCAACCTTTACTTACTTAAATATCACATATCATAATGTTAAGGAAGATTTGGTAAATGGTATTGTTGCACGTCGTATGAGCAGCAAGAATACTAAGGTTGCCATGAAAGACGGATATGTAGTCAGCGGATATTATTATCCAGGTGTTGAATATAAGTATGCAAAGGGAACTGTTACTGCTAACGAGGCAACAGACCTGTATGTAGGTTCTTATGTAGTATTTGCATACGGTGACAGCGAAAATGCATTAAATAACCTTGAAACTGTTCAGGTTAAAACAGCAGGTACCGTTACTTGTGCAAAGGCAGCAAAAGCTAAGTTCGTAAAAGTTTACGTAGCTGGAGAAGAATCAGAGGTTTACGAAAACTAATCAAATGAATACAAGTAGGGATATTCCTTGAAATTTTACCCCCCCAACCGTTTGGTTGGGGGTTTTTGCGTAAAGGGTCCGACTCGCTCAAACCCTCCCCTTGCCATAGGAAATAATTGGTGCTAAAATAGAAGTTAGGTATCTATTCGGTGATTCAGAAGAGAGGCGAAATCAACATAAGCAAAAAAGGGGGGATTCATAGGATGGGGAAAATCAAAATGAGAAAAAAGCTTTTTCACTTTATTTTGATTGTTGGAATGGTACTGGGGTATATATGGATGATGGGGTACCTGGGGAATGTAGTCAGGAAGGATGAAATCTGCTTAGATGATGGTTGGACGGTTTCTATGAATCATCAGGGTAACCAGGAAGAAACTAAGGGTGTTTCCCTTAGTGCCTTTCGTTTTCCGGTAACCCAAAAAGGTGACACCGTGCTTATGGAGTGTGAGCTTCCCAAAGAAAATGTGGAACGCCCCATATTACAATTTATTATATATCACTCTGTAGTGTCTGTTCTGGTAGATGGAAAGGAGATTTATCAGTACGGGGAACAACAGGAAAGACAGGGGGATATGGTGGGCAGTGGCTACTACTGGGTAGAATTGCCGGAACACTGTCAGGGGAAAAAGATTTCTCTGTTGTTTCAGGTGACAGAGGATGAAGCTTTTTCTAGTATAGAGGCTCCAAAGTTAATTTCTTCCACCAAGTATACGAGAAACTTTCTGTTAGATAATATTACAGATGTTATCATCAGCGTCTTTTTGTTAGGGGCAGGTGTGCTGGTAATCTTCGTAGTGATATTTATTGGAAGGAACGGAAGCGAATATACTATGTTGTTGTATATGGGCATGATTGCAGCAGATACAGCTCTTTGGATTATGTGTAATACCGGTATTATTTATGTACTGGTAACCAATCGGAATCTGGTGTCCTATATAGAGTATTCTAGTTTGTATATCGCACCGGCGATTTTGATGCTGTTTGTAATGGAGGCCCAAGAAAAGAAACAGAACCGGAATATTATCGGAGGAATGAATGCAATACTTTTGACATATATTGCTGTTGTAATCGCATTAAACAGCACCAATATTTTACATTTTCCCAAGACCCTGATGATTTTTCATATGATTGGTGTTATCAGTGTTATTGTAACCATCTGGGTGAATTTCAGGGGATTTGAAGGGAAGCGTACTGCCTACGGAAGAATTATTTTAAAGGGTATGGGACTGCTGTTAGTGTTTTCTGTTTTGGATATTGTACGATTCAACGTTGACAAGTACATACATCTAGAAAGTGTGGACATATCTCATAGTATTCTGCCCATTGGTGTTCTCTGTTTTGTGATTTCTATGGCAGTCAGCTACGTGCATCGTCTGATACAGACATTTCATGACAATGTAGAGAAAAGGACATTGATGAAGATGGCATATACGGATGCCTTGACTTCTATTGGAAATCGGGCTATGTGTGAGACCATTTTCCGTGAGAAAAAAGGACAACCTGCTACTGTGATTAATTTTGATTTAAATAAATTCAAGCAAATCAATGATGTATATGGCCACAGTATGGGGGATCAGTTGTTGGTAGAGTTTGCCAGCCACTTGAAGGGATTTTTCCAAACTTATGGATATGTGGGCCGCATGGGCGGAGATGAATTTGTGGCAGTATTGAATACCAATGATGAAAAAGAAGTGGAAAAGTTAATTGCAAAGTTCAAGCGGAGTTTGGAACAGGTAAATCAGGAAGCAGGAAGAAAGTATAAGATTATTACAGCGGCAGGATATGCCACCAATAGAAATAATCTGGAGAAGAATTTGTGGAGTTTGTATGAGGAAGCCGACAAAAAGATGTATGAAGACAAAGAAGGACAGGCAGAACGTTATTAAATGTTACGTATCCGTTCAGAACCACTGAGCAGATGCGATAAATGGGGCAATGCCCACAAACGCAAAATAGAAATAGGAATAAAAATAAAAATAGGAAGGAAAAATAATCATGAAATTTTTTATTGACACAGCAAATGTAGAGAGCATACGAAAGGCAAATGACATGGGAGTGATTTGTGGAGTAACCACCAATCCATCCCTGATTGCAAAAGAAGGCAGAGAGTTTGACGAAGTAATCAAAGAAATTGCTTCCATCGTAGATGGACCTATCAGTGGAGAGGTGAAGGCAACCACAGTGGATGCAGAGGGCATGATTAAAGAAGGAAGAGAGATTGCATCACTGCACAAAAATATGGTGGTAAAGATTCCTATGACTGTAGAAGGATTAAAGGCGGTCAAAGTATTGACAGAAGAAGGAATTAAGACAAATGTTACTCTGATTTTTTCTGCAAATCAGGCAATGTTGGCGGCCAGAGCAGGGGCAACCTATGTATCTCCATTCTTAGGAAGATTAGATGATATTTCCCATCCTGGAATAGAGTTAATTCGAAATATTGCAGATATTTTCCGTATATACAACTTAGATACAGAAATCATAGCGGCAAGTGTACGTAATCCAATTCATGTAACAGACTGCGCACTGGCAGGAGCCCATATTGCAACCGTGCCATACTCTGTCATTGAACAGATGACAAAGCACCCGTTGACAGACCAGGGAATTGTGAAGTTCCAGGCAGATTACAGAGCTGTATTTGGCGAATAAGAGAAAGAAAAAATGGAAGAGATAAGAGAACAAAAGCGATTTGCGGTTTTGATTGATGCAGATAACATCAGTTCAAAACACGCAGGTATTATATTTAATGAGATAAATGAGTATGGTTTGGCCACCTATCGTAGAATTTATGGAAACTGGGCAAAATCAAATGGGTGGAATGAAAAGATATTGTTGGAGCATTCTATTCAACCCATGCAGCAGTTTGCATATACCATTGGAAAAAATTCTACGGATATGGCTATGGTAATCGATGCCATGGATATATTTTATAGTGGAAAGGTAGATGGATTTTGCATCGTTACAAGTGACAGTGATTTTACCAGACTTGCCATGCGACTGCGGGAAGGAAATATGTTTGTCATTGGCATGGGAGATTCTAAGGTTCCGGATGCCTTGACAAAATCCTGCAACAAGTTTGTATACCTGGATATTCTGGCAAAACATTCGGGAGAGGAAAATGAATCTGCCAAGCAGGCAGTGAGAATGACAGAAGAGACAGGAAGAACAACAGAAGAAGTGGAACATGGTAAAGTGTCAAACCAGGAAAATCAGACTATAAAAACGTTGGATAAGAATAAAAGTGGGGTAACAAAACTAAAGAGATTAGAACAGGCAATCAGTGATATGATTGGAAAAAGTGATTCGGGGCAGGTTGGTCTTGGAGAGGTTGGAAGTCGTCTCACAAATCAATTTCCGGACTTTGACGTGCGCAATTATGGCTATAGTAAACTTAGTACATTAATTGCAGAAAAGTTTACTACCTTAAAGATTCAGCAGAATGAGAAAGGTCACGTGGTAAGAAAAAATGATTTTATAAAGAAAGAACAACTAGAAGAAGAGATGATTAAAATTTTAAAAGACAATCAAGGACGAATCAAGAATATTTCAGTCATTCAGGAAGCATTGAAAAAGCTTCACCCTGGGTTTGATGTAAAAGATTATGGGTATAGTAAATTGTCTAGTCTGATGAAATCTATGCAGGAACTTAGGGTTGTGAATAACAGTGTGACTTTGGCAGGAGCAGAGGACAGCATTGAGAGCGAAATCATACATATTATTGAAGATAAAGGGATGAAGGATGTACATATGTCTCAGGTATGCGCTGAACTTTTAAAGAAACATCCTGATTTTAGTACAAAACAATATGGCTGTAAGAATTTCTCTACTTTTCTGAAGACCATGAATAGTTTTGTTGTGGAAAAGGATCGGGTTTCCTTAAGTTAGATAGGAACGTAGTAAGAGAAGGAATAAAAGGGCGTCATGGAGAAGGTTTTTCATGTGAGTTGTGAACAATTTCCAGATGCGAAATTGTGTAATTGGCCGAAAAAAATCTCTCAGAATTTAGTTTTGTTGACAAAATGATGACGAAATGTTAAAATTTTATTAAGTTCAATGTAAGGCTTGTAATAGTTTACGGATACTAGGGAGTAGCAGTAATACCATTACAAGCTTTTTGTTTCAATTAGGAGAGGAGAAGCACAATGCGAAAGAGATTTACAAAATTTGTTTCAGCGACCATGGCTGTGGCAGTTGCAGGTTTGTGACACCTACTATGGCACCAGAGGTTACACTTCCTATCACATCTAAAAAGGTAACTCTTTATTATTGTGCTCCAGAGGCGGAAAATGTAACCTTGTACTATTATAATGTAAGCAAGGGAATCAACACACCGGTAGCATGGCCTGGTGTTGAAATGAACAAGCGGGATAACGATTGGTTTGAATATACCATTCAAGGTGCTAAGAGTGCTACCGTACAGTTTGTCTGTGACGGTGTTATAACCGAGGACACCACAGTAATTCATGGAGAACACTGGTACTTTGAAGGAGAAATGCTGGATGAGAATCCACTAGATCAGCCTCAACCACTGCCAACCAAAGTAGCAGAGGCAACTTCAACCAAAGCGGCAGAGGCAACCCCAACCAAGGGAGCAGAGGCAACTCCAACCAAGGCGGCAGAGGCAACATCAAAGGGTAACATGAGAATTTATGTTAGAAATGCTGACTTTAGTGGAGCACTTGGAGCAGATGGTCCGTACTTAAAATAATTTAATGAGGAGAACGCGATGAGATACAAGAAAGTATTATGTATGGCTCTTGCCGCCATAATGGCGGCAGGAGGCCTTGGGACATTGGATACAGTAAGAACAGAGGCTGCAGTAGAAGAGTTTGAATTTGATGCAGACACCAAGACCATTGTAAAATATAATGGAAAACAGAGTGAGGTAGAGATTCCGTCTACGATTGATGGAGTAAAAGTCACCACTATCGGTGAAGATGCATTTTCAAGTAATGAATACATAGAGGTGGTAACAATTCCAAAGAGTGTCACCTCCATTGAAAATGAGGCCTTCCTAAACTGTCCGAATCTGGAATCTGTAGAAATGTCTGATAATGTAAAAAAATTAGGAAGATTGAGTTTCTTTATGTGTGAAAGTTTGGAGGATATTTCTTTAAGCGACAGTATCACTGAGATTAAGGAGAATACATTTTATGGCTGTAGTGAGTTGGATGAGATTAAGCTTCCGGATAAGCTGACTACTATTGGCTCACATGCATTTGAAGAATGTGCGGATTTAGAATCTGTGAAGCTGTCGTCGGGAGTCACAACCATTGACAACGAGGCATTTAAAAGTTGTAAATCCCTAAAAGAAGTTCAGATTCCTGACACAGTGAAAAATTTAGGTGAAGGAGTGTTTAGTGAGAGCAAAAAGGTGAAGATTGTATGTTCCTCTAACAGCGTGGCATATCAGTATGCCAAGAACAATGGTGTCAGTGTGGAGGTGACAAATAAACCAACAATACCGGCAAAAACCTCTTACGATATTACCTATATTTTAAATGGTGGAGCCTTTGAGGAGGAAGTGACAGAAACTTATGATGGTTCTTACTCCTTACGTCTGCCAAAGCCTCAGAGAAAGGGATATACCTTTGAGGGATGGTATAGCAACAGTAACCTTACGAAGAAGGTAACCGTCCTCAAGAAAGGAAGTACAGGAGACAAGAGATTCTATGCAAAATGGAGTAAAATCTCTTTGGGCAGAGTAAAGATTTCTTCGGTGCAAAACAGCGCAAGTAAGGTGATGACAGTAAAGATTAAGAAGGTAAGTAAGGCAGATGGATATCAGTTGGCATATGCTACAAAGCTTTCCATGAAGAATAAAAAGCTTGTCTCTTTTACAGGAAGTTCCAAGACAGTGAAGAAGCTTTCTAAGGGTAAGAGATATTATGTGGTTGTCAGAGCATATAAGTATGATTCCACAAATAAAAAAGTTTATGGAAAATATACATTGATTCCAAAGTCTGTAAAGATAAAAAAATAGTATCTGTTCAGTCGTTCTAATAGGTACAAAAAATAACAGGAATGTAATATTACATCTTGATAAATACTAAAGGAAAGGAAAGAAAAGCGTGGACAAATATAGTTTGTTTGTCCATGCTTTTTGTGTTAGGATAGGAAAGAAGATTTGTACTGAACAGTTAAAGAAATGTAACAGTTTAGCCTATGGCGGAACTGTTGCAAAACTTCTGTCTCAAAATTGAGACCACTATAAATGTATTCCATGGAAGTTTCGTAAAGCTGATGCACACAAATCAGAGATTTGGCGCAGGTACGA
>CACXGE010000155.1 GCA_902767135.1 uncultured Lachnospiraceae bacterium
AACTGAAAGTCTCAAGTGACCAGGCCCGGTTTATCGCATCGAATGAGGAGTCCTGGAATGCAGCAAAAGAGAACCCGAAAACAGCCCGCCCTTTCGCCATCTATTGTGACGGCAAAATGGTGGGATTTACGATGTTCGCATTTGATGAGGATTATGAGGATCCCAATGACAGATACTGGCTCTGGCGCTTCATGATCGATGAAAGATATCAGCGAAAAGGCTATGGCACGGCAGCGCTGGAAGCGATCATAGAATACTTCAGAGACCACGGCGCAAACAATATCCGGTTATCAACCAAAGCAGCGAACACAACTGCCCTCAACATGTACCGTAAGGCCGGCTTCCGCAAAACGGGAGAGGTGATTGAGGGGGAAGTGGTGATGGAGAGAGGGTTGTAGGAAATGTGATAACTGAAAAGGTTAACAAGCTACAAAAAGGCTTCATTGCCTATATGGTCATAGAAGCATTCTCAGATAATTCCTCATTAATTCTTGCGTTTTCTATTAGTTCTCATACATTTAGGACATCCATGTCCTCTTGTTCGATTAACAATAATAGCTTGCCATTCGGTTTCGCATTCTTTACACTTCCACCATACTTTTTTTCCACTTCCTGCACCAACTTTAGTTGGAACGATATCATTCTTCTCATACAGCCATTCAGATGCAATTTCTGGAAATAAAGTAGCAAGATCATTTTGACCACTTATTATCTTTTTATTTGCGCAAATAGGACACCCAGTGCCATTAATTCTATTCAAAGGAGAAGCTTCCCACTCATGACCGCATGATCCTAACCACCAAAACTTCTTATTTGAGAACGGTAGTACTTCGCTTGACTTAATACCTTCATTTCTTGTTGGATGCCATTCTTTTGCTATTCTTGGATATTTCGTTTCTAGATCATTAAAACCTGCTAGAACTCTTTGACTACTACAGAATGGACAGCCATGTGACAATGTTGTTCTGCTACCTACAGTTGCTTGCCATTCGTGTCCTTTATCACATCGCCACCAAAACACTTTTTTTGATGCAAAAGAAACCATTTCCGGGCCTATAGAACCATTTTTATCATAATTCCAGCTTTGGGCAATATCCGGATACTTGGCTAACAAGCTATTTTCTTTTTGTGTTTCAATAAACTGACTATATATTTTCTGTCTATCGTTTTTAATATCAACATGTATTAGAGGTAAATTAAGCAAAACTATTAGTTTATTAATCACCCATTCCAAACCTTTAATACCGTCTGAATAATTATATTCAATTGTACTATCAGCAACATCATATATGTCACTCTCATTTACTGAAATAATCCTTATGCCATGTTCAGCAAAAAACACTGTTTTCTGAATATCTTTAGAATGCTTATCCTTATGATAAAACTCTCCATTATACTCAATACCAGCATTCAGATCAGGAAGAAAAACATCAATCTCCTTACCAAATTCAATATGACGGCTTTCTGCATTAGTCACTTGTTTTATATAGAAAAGTATTGTTTGTTCTGGAAATGACGTTTTCAATTCCGAGATGCAAAAGGGACAACCTTTACCTGCGGCGCGATTATATACAGCACTTAAATAACTATGTCCCCTAAAACACTTCCACCACACTTTCTTTTCATTAGATGGACTAAGAGACGTGGGATCAATATCATTTTTCTCATAATCCCATTCCAATAATAGTTCTGGTCTAACAGTAGCTAAATCGTTAAAGCCCTTCAATGTCTTTCTGCCAGAACAAAAAGGGCAACCGTTTCCATGAACTCTATCCGTTATTTCTGCTTGCCATGAATGCCCAAATTTGTTGCATTTCCACCAAGCTTTATAAGTGGAGCCCGCACCAACTGTATTTGGTGTTATATCATTCTTTTTATAGTCCCATTCTTCTGAAAGCTCAGGATGAATGGTAATTAAATCGTTGTATCCATCCAATATCTTTTGGTTTGAACAAAATGGGCATCCTCTTCCCAAAGACACTCTGTTTGATATTCTAGCTTGCCAACTATGCCCCTTTTTGCATTTCCACCATGCTTTTTGCGAAGATTTTGCCGTAACATCAGAAGGCAGTTTATCGTTTTTTTCTACATACCACTCTGCAGCTATATCAGGGTTTTGACTTTCAAGATCGTTAAATCCATGCAATATCTGTTTTCCGGCACAAATAGGACATCCCGTTCTTTGTCTATTATTGGGAGACGCTTGCCAACTATGGCCTTGTTTGCATTTCCACCAAATACGGCAATTCATTCCCATTGTTATCGAAGAGATATCTATGTCCGTATTATTTTCGAAATCAAACTCTTTCAATAAGATTTTATTATCTTTAAGGTATTTTTTCTCAATCATTTTTAACCTTATTTGATTTAATCTCGTTTAAATCTTCCATTAATCCTGTTGTTATTATACCGTCTGGAAGAGCAACAATTGCAATTCTCATAAATAAGGAAAGCATGGTGACAATGTCATCAGGAATTTTCTGATTACGTTAAATGTATTGTGATATCTCCTTGTGTTTGTGTTCGCATTATTTTGTACTTTTTATAGTTTTCTAAAGTCTTCTTACGAGGATGCTTATACGTATTAAATCCATAAGAAAAGAAAGCATACCCTGGCTTATTTATTTCCGCAATATTTGGATCACAACTTATTGAACCATGATGAGGAACTACAACATGTGTGCGTTTGCTCGCACACCAACCTACAGTAACTGAAATCCAATCGGTTTTATCTCCAGTTAGTAAAGCAACATCGTTTTTAGTAGTAATCTTCAGTATTAGTCCAGATTCATTAATATCGCTACTTTCAGTACCAATAAATAGGGAAAATGGACCGGTGTATAATATCAATTCAGTTGTTTCCTTGGGTTTTCCTTTTGGAGGAATAACAGGAACGCAGCGGCCCTTGCAGTATTCTTGTAGACAACCTAGCACCTCCTCAACAGCTAGGCGTTTAAATGCTTTTGCAGGGAAAATAACTAAATCTAGAGCCTTATAGAATTCTGGAGTAGCATCGCATAACTGCACATAATGATCCAAATCCCAATGACTTAGTATTAATACTTTAATGACTTTGCTCTGAATTAAATCATAACTGTTTTGTCGTAATTTAGATAATTTACTTTCCGCATAGTGTTGACATGCACCTAAATCATAGAGGATTACAGAAGTATCAGTTGTAATACTGTTGGCATTTCCTTGACCAACATCGTAAACACTCAAATCCAGAGCAACATCTTTAAATGAGTTAAACACATTACGAAAACCAAAACCCAATTCAGATTCAGCTTTTGCAACATCATACGCTTGATTAAACAAACCGACAAATTCTGAAGTGTCATACATATCATTTTTCTTGGCTTTTGATACATAAACACTATCTTCATCATCTACAAGATCAGAAAGCTCTTCTCCATTAGGGATGCATAAAAAAACCATATAAGGAAAATCAGAATCATCATTTCTTCTTTGTGGCGAAGATCTTCTGATAACTGCACAAAAATCAATCATAAAGAAAGTAATAATATCATCTTCGTGTATTGCCTTTTTTGGATTAAATCCTTGAACCTTAATCATTGTTGGCTTAACCGGGTAAGGACTTAAACTCTCATATTGAAATTCGTTCTGACTCAGAAAATACAAATACTCGTCTTTATGCACAAAATCCAACAACAAATCACCAGTTGTTCGGTCATATGATGAAACAAAAAAAGATGCCTCAAAAGGGACTCTAACTTCTTTAATTTTCTTCACCACTTCCACATCAGCCGGCAACCAATCTACAGTGTCTATTTCATCAATCGATAACCATTTTGCAGCTTCGTGTTCAAGAAGTTCCATATCAGAATCAGGCGCAAGTTCAGCCCAAAAACAATCCATGGATAAATGGAAGTTTGGATAATCATACTCAACTGTTGTAAGAAGATCGCCAACGATTATGTCTGCATTCAGTTCTTCCTTTATTTCTCTTGCGATTGCGTGCTCAGGTGACTCACCTTCTTCTATCTTTCCACCGGGGAATTCCCAGCCATCTTTGAAATCACCATATCCGCGCTGTGTTGCAAAGATCTTGTTGTCTTTTCGTATTATTGCTGCTACAACTCTTATAGTTTTCATTTTCGATCATCCATTCACTATATATTCGTAAATATCATTTCGCACTGGTGTATCCAGACGCCATTCTATCTCTACGGCGGTTGAAGTGGTGTTCGGCATAATAAACTCTTTGGTTTTGCC
>CACXGE010000156.1 GCA_902767135.1 uncultured Lachnospiraceae bacterium
ATTTAAAATGCATCTACGATGCATGGGGCTGAAATTTCACATAATATCATCCTTGGCGCATAGCTTAACAGCAAGTGTTAAGCTTGCGTCTGGACAGTAACGAACTGTTACTTACTATCATTATGTTTTTAGAAAAAATCTTGTCATATAGTTTTAAATACTATATAATATGTCCCAGAGGTGATTTTCATGAGTGAATACGCATCAGATTGTTTACACGAAATTTTAAACAAACTACAGGGAATTGAATATATTAAGCCGGAAGATATACCAAATATTGATTTGTACATGGATCAGGTAACCACTTTTATGGACGAACATCTATCCACTATGAGGCGATATGATTCTGATAAAATTTTGACCAAAACGATGATTAATAACTATGCTAAGAATAATCTTCTTCCCCCTCCTGTGAAGAAAAAATATTCCAAAGAGCATATGTTACTTTTGGTATTTATCTATTATTTTAAGAATATTTTATCTATCAACGATATCCAACATTTACTGACTCCACTTACAGAAAAGTATTTTCATGATGAGAATTCCATGAATCTACAGGATATCTACACCGAGGTATTTAGTTTTGAAAAAGAACAAGCGGACCGTTTAGTCAAGGATGTTCTGACAGAGTACAAAAAATCATTCCACTCTTTTGCTGATGTTCCGGAGGATGAAAAAGAATTCCTACATTTGTTTTCTTTTATATGTATGCTGAGTTTTGATGTTTATATAAAAAAATTAATCATTGAAAAATTAATTGATGATTTGCCAAATATATGTAATAATGACTCGAGAAACATGAAAGATAAAGAGAAAAAGGACAAAAAAGAAAAGAAGGAAAAGGCGTAATTCCCTTTCTCCTTCTTTTTTCTATTTATCTATTTATCTATTTCCCGTTTTCTTCTAAACGGTTTAAAACCATATGATATCCATCACTTCCGTAATTTAAGCAGCGGTTCACCCTGCTGATGGTTGCCGTGGATGCACCGGTCTGTTCTGCGATTTCTGAATATGTTTTCTTTTCCCGAAGCATTCCTGCAACTTCAAATCTCTGAGATAAAGATAAAAGCTCATTCACAGTACAGATATCATCAAAAAAGGCATAACACTCCTCACGGTTTTTCAATGACATCACTGCATCAAACAGACGATCTACTGCTTTCGAATGTATTTTTTGATTCATATACTATCGCTCCTTCTTTAAAAACGAATAAAACAACTCCAAATCCGCATTAGCCACCAATTTTTCTGGAAAATCCACCTCTTCCAATAACTCATATGCCTCCTGGTGTCTTCCAACATAATCTGTGTAGTGGGCATCGCTTCCTACAATAATTGGAACTTCATGTTTTTTGCAGAAACTCAACATGGTAAGATCATTCTCCCTTACGTTCTCACGAAAAGAATGAGGCAGTAAAGAATTATTATTTAGCTCCAACAGTTTATGATGCTCCTTTGCAGCCAATACCAGTGCTTCATAATCCACTGGATATTTTCCATCATCCGGATGACCGATGACATTCACATATGGATTCTTCATAGCGCCAATAAATGCGGTCAGATTCTGTTCTCCTGTTCCATGGGGAACGCATGGAGTATGCATACTCGCAATGCAAATATCCATCTGTTCCAGCAAACGTTTTGGTAAATCTATGGTTCCCTGATAATCCATGATATTTAGCTCCACTCCGAATAACACTTTAACACCATAACGCTGCCTTGGAAGTATTTTTAAATTGCTAAAATAAATCTCTTGACAACTTCCTGGCATTTTAGGAGCGTGTTCTGTGATTCCAATCAATTCTAATTTCTTTTCCGCCGCTGCCTGAATCATCTCATCAATGGTGGAATAAGCATGTCCACTGGCAATGGTATGGGTATGGGTATCTAAAATATATTTCATTGTTACCTCTTCCTTTTTGTCTAAATTCGTATCTGTAACATTATAAAATTTTTTTCTGCTTTCGTCAACTAAAGTATGAAATAACAGTTTAGCCATAGGCTAAACTGTTATTTCATCGGGCAATGCTTACGCATGCAAAATTTCTGTAACATTTTTTTCTCTTTTGAATATATTATATCAAAAATATGCCAAAGGTAATCTGATGCTATGAAAACCAAATTTTTATCTGTATCATTAAGTCTGATTCTGGTAATATCCACACTCTGTGGATGTAGTGACACCAAAGACTCCAATTCACTGACAAAAGTCACCTTAAACGAAGTGGCTCATTCTTTATTCTACGCCCCACAATATGTAGCGATTGAAAATGGATATTTCGAAGAAGAAGGAATTGAACTGAACCTTGTCACCGGTTTCGGTGCTGACAAAACTATGGCAGCCGTCTTAGCTGGTGAGGCAGATATCGGTTTTATGGGCTCCGAATCTTCCATTTATGTATACTCTGGCGAGACAACGGACCATATTGTCAACTTTGCCCAGCTAACACAACGAGCCGGTAACTTTTTAGTTGCACGTGAAAACATGGAGAACTTTTCTTTTGATATGTTAAAAGGAAAAGAAATTTTGGGCGGGCGAAAAGGTGGAATGCCAGAAATGGTATTTGAATATATTTTAAAGAAAAACGGAGTCAATCCCACAGAGTTAAACATTAATCAAAGCATTGATTTTGGCTCTACTGCTGCCGCTTTCTCCGGTGGTCAGGGAGATTTCACTGTGGAATTTGAACCTTCCGCCACTCTCTTAGAAGAAAATCAAACAGGGTATGTGGTTGCTTCTCTTGGTGTGGAATCCGGATATGTTCCATACACCGCCTACTCTGCGAAACAAAGCTATATTGAAAATCATCCTGATATTTTGCTTGCTTTTACCAAAGCCTTACAGAAAGGACTAAACTATGTGAATTCTCACTCCAGCGAAGAAATCGCAACCATTATTTCACCTCAATTTACCGACACGAATTATGATACTATGGTAACAATCATCAACCGATATAAGGCACAACAAACCTGGAAAAGTGATTTAATTTTCTCCCAGGAAAGTTTTGACCTGCTGCAAAATATTTTGGATGAAGCAGGAGAATTATGTGAACGTGTCCCTTACTCCGAACTGGTAAATACCCAGATTGCCACCACGGCTTTTCAGGAAGTACAATAATGGCAGCCATTTCATCACAAAATTTCTATGTATTCACTCTCTTCAATACAGAACCTTACATTTACTGTAAGGTTCGTACCTGCTCAGTAGCTCTGAACAGGTACCGAAAAAGTATAAATACACCCATCCTCTCTGAGTTCACAAAAAACAAATTCTCCATTCTTCACTGAATATTGGTAATAACCCAGCTTTTGGCTGTCCAAGGCTTCCATAATCGCCATAATACTCCCACCATGAATCGTAAACACTATCAAATCCGCATTTTTATCCTCAGCATTTTTGATATGCTTTCGAAATGCTGCAACACTTCTTTTCTTGAATGCTTCTAAGCTTTCTCCTTCTGGAAAATCCGTGGTTCCATTACTGTCAATCCATTGCTGATACCGTGGTTCCATGGATAATTCCAGATAATTCTTATTTTCAAAAATCCCAAAATCACACTCTCTTAAATCCTCTTCTATGTTCCAGAAAATATTAAGCGATTTTGCATCATCTTGTATAAATTCTTTCTGGGTTTCCTGGGAAATCAAACCAGAAAATACCCTTTTTTCAGTTTCCCTGCATCGAAGCATAGGACTGCATACCATATAGATTGTAGCATTTTTTCCAGATTGTTTTCCTTTTTGGGGTAAACTATCTACGTTTAATTTCGTCCTTAAAATCCCCAATAATTTTTTTTGCGTATCAGACAATTCTAATTTTCCTTTGTCTGACAAAGGCTCATCTGTCCTTCCAATATAGCGTTTTTTTTCGTTCCCTATGGTTTTTCCATGACGTAGCAAAACAATTTTCATGGTACCTAGCCTTCCACAATTAAATATCTTCCATCAGAAATGGGGAATACTTCCTCCATCTGAGCCAGCTCTTCCTTTGACATTCCTGCAATGTCCAAACCTTCCTCTTCCAAAAAAATTTTCACTTCCCCGATATTCTTGCAAACCACAGCCATACAGTCCTCTAAAAATTCTTCTGCTTCCTCCTGTGTTTCTGCCACCTTCTCCGGAAACAGTTTTAATTGATGCTCTAAAAAAGCATTGATACATAATTCATCGTACATTAAAATTTCCTCCTTGTTCTATCACTTGTTGTATTGTAGAAAGCACACCTTTTTCTTTTGGTGAAAAGGTCTGATACTTTGCAGCATCTTTTACCGTCTCAGCCGCTGTTTCTACCGCAAAACTATACTTGGCATTTTGCAGCATCGCCACATCATTTGCGTTATCACCAAATGCCATGGTTTCCTCCCGGGTAACACCTAGAATTTCCTGTATCATTTTGATCGCATTCCCCTTATCTACTCCATAGGGCATAAAATCAATCCATTGTTTTCCCGAACGAAGCACATTGATTTTATCACTCCATTCCTCCTGCAAGTTTTGTGATACTGCTTCGATTTTATCCTTGTGATAAAAAGATATTTTCAAAATGCCATTGCACTCTTCCAGAATATCTTTTACTTTTGTGACCTCATAATGATAGTTTTCTACCAACATCTGGTAAAAATCTTCACAATCCGTTTCTATATAAGCCATAGACTTTGATTCCGCCACAAAGTAATATCCATCACATTCTAATTCCCTGAGCCTTTGAATTAAACTGGATAAATAAGTTCTATCCATAACACATTCTAAGATTTCTCTGTCCCTGCATTTTACATAGGAGCCATTCCCTGATACGAAAACCACATTGTGGGTTGTAGGGGAAAATAATTTCTTCATGCTTTTGTATTGTCTTCCACTGGCAGCTACGAATAAAATTCCCAGTTTCTTCAGTTCTTCTATCTGACGGGTTAATTCCGTTGGAAACTCATGGGTTCCCTCTGGAATCAACGTTCCATCTATATCTGTTGCTACTAATTTAATCATTGTTCATCATCCACTTTACTTCCTGATATAACCTTGCTACAGGAAGACCTACTACATTGTTGTAGTCTCCCTTGATTTCTTTTACATACTTACCACCTATGCCCTGAATTCCATAAGAACCTGCTTTATCCATGGGCTCTTTTGTATTTACATATTCTCTAATCTCTTCTTCTGTCATTGCATAAAAAGTTACTTCCGTCTTTTGTACAAACACTTTTTCCTTTTTGGAAAGGTAATCGTACAGTGCTACTCCAGTATATACCTGATGGGTATTTCCCTGCAACATCCCCAGCATACTTTTCGCATCCTGTTCATCCTTTGGCTTTTCTAATACTTTACTGTCATACGCCACTACCGTATCTGCACTTAATATGATTACATCCTGGTGATACCCGCTTTCCTCTAAATGTTCTATCACAGCCTGTAGTTTCTGCAATGCATGAATTTCTACTACATCCTCTGGAATGGTGGTTTCTATTGGCGCTTCCCCGCCACAGACCATCACTTCGAACTCCATTCCTATCTGTTCTAATAATTCTTTTCTTCTTGGGGAAGCGGATGCTAATATAATTTTTTTCATCTAATTTTTCTTCCTATCTTTTCTTACACTGTAGTATCTATTCAGATACCTCTGTCCTATAAATTCAGGCCCTATCTAATTCTCTTTTAATATACCGTCCGGTATAAGATTCTTTACACTGTGCTACCTGTTCCGGTGTGCCCTGTGCCACGATTCTTCCACCGCCTTCTCCACCTTCCGGACCAATATCTATGATGTAATCTGCGGTCTTAATCACATCCAGATTATGCTCAATAACCACCACAGTATTTCCACCCTGTGCCAGTTGCTCCAAGATTTCCACTAGCTTGTGTACATCTGCAAAATGTAACCCTGTGGTTGGCTCATCCAATATATATATGGTCTTTCCCGTACTACGTTTGCTTAATTCTGTGGCAAGCTTGATTCTCTGTGCCTCCCCACCGGAAAGGGTAGTAGACGGCTGTCCCAATTTGATATAGGAAAGTCCCACATCATACAAAGTTTTTATTTTCCGATAAATAGATGGTATATTCTCAAAGAATGGCAAAGCTTCTTCCACCGTCATATCTAATACATCATAAATACTTTTTCCTTTATATTTTATTTCCAGAGTTTCCCTGTTATATCGCTTTCCCCCACACACTTCACAGGGCACATATACATCCGGCAAAAAATGCATTGCTATCTTGATAATTCCATCCCCGGAACAAGCCTCACATCTTCCCCCTTTTACATTAAAGCTAAATCTTCCTTTCTTGTAACCCTTTGCCTTGGCATCTGCTGTTGCCGCAAACAAATCTCGAATCTGGTCGAAAACTCCGGTATAGGTAGCCGGATTAGAACGAGGGGTTCTTCCAATGGGTGACTGGTCAATGTCAATCACCTTGTCTAAATTTTCCATACCCAGAATTTTTTTATGCTTTCCAGGGATAGTTCTGGCTCTGTTTAGCTTCTTTGCCAGCGATTTATATAAAATCTCATTTACCAGGGAACTCTTGCCTGAACCGGAAACTCCTGTAACACAGGTCATAACTCCCAATGGGATTTCCACGTCTATCTTTTTCAGGTTGTTTTCTGATGCACCCAGTACCTTTAAAAATCCCGTAGGCTGTTTCCTTTCTGATGGAATTGGAATCTGCAAACGTCTGCTAAGGTAAGCGCCAGTAATGGACTTTTCATTTTCCATAATCTCCTTTGCTGTCCCAGTGGCCACAATTTCCCCGCCGTGACATCCTGCCTTTGGGCCCACATCAATGATATAGTCTGCCGCAAACATGGTATCCTCATCATGCTCCACTACAATCAATGTATTTCCCAGATTCTTTAACCGTTTCAAAGTATCAATCAGCTTGTCATTATCTCTCTGATGCAATCCAATACTAGGCTCATCCAAAATATATGCCACCCCAACCAGGCCGGAACCTATTTGTGTAGCCAGACGAATTCTCTGTGCTTCTCCACCAGACAGGGTTCCGGTGGCTCTGGACAGACTCAAATAATCCAACCCCACATCCATCAAAAACTTTACTCTTGCCTGAATTTCTTTGAGAATTTCTGACCCTATCATCTTTTGATGCTCCGTCAAACTTAACTCCTGCAAAAACTTTGTCAGATTTTTTATGGAGAGAGAAGTCACTTGATGAATGTTGTAATCACCCACTGTAACTGCAAGGCTTTCCTTCTTTAACCTTTGACCTTTACAGCTTTTACAGGGAGTAATCTGCATAAAAGTCTCATATTCTGCCTTCATGGTCTCTGAAGAAGTTTCCCGATATCTCTTCTTCATATTTTGAATGAGCCCTTCAAAAGCTACATCGTATACTCCTTCTCCCCGCTGTCCTTTATAGTACACTTTTACTGACTTCCCATTGGTTCCGTTGATTAAAATATCCTGAACTTCCTGGGAATATTCCTCAAAGGGAGTATCCAGACTAAAATCATATTCTTTTGCCAAAGCCTGCAGTATTGCATTGGTAAAGCTTCCAGGGTTCTGGCAGGACTGCCATCCCACTGCCGCTATGGCGCCCTCATTGATACTTAAGCTTTTATCTGGAATCATCAAATCAATATCAAATTCCATCTGAAATCCCAACCCATAACAATCCGGACAAGCACCAAAGGGGTTATTGAAAGAAAAACTTCTAGGCTCAATCTCGTCTATGCTGATATCACAATCCGGACAGGAAAAACTCTCACTGAAATTTAAGGGGGTACCATCAATCACATCCACAGTAAGCAAACCGTCAGATAACTTTAACACATTCTCAATGGAATCTGTGAGACGATTTTCAATTCCTTCTTTCACCACAAGTCTGTCTACTACCACCTCAATATTGTGTTTCACATTCTTTTCTAATTTAATTTCCTCAGAGAGGTCATACATATTCCCATCAATCATAACACGGACGTAGCCACTTTTCTTAAATCCGGCTAACAGCTTTACATGCTCACCCTTTCGACCTCTCACCACCGGAGCTAACAGTTGGATTTTGGTCTTTTCCGGCAGTGCCAAAATTCTATCCACCATCTGATCTACGGTCTGCTTTTTGATTTCACGTCCACACTTTGGACAATGGGGAATTCCCACTCTTGCATACAGCAAACGAAAATAATCATAAATCTCTGTTACCGTTCCCACGGTGGAACGTGGATTTCTGTTGGTAGACTTTTGGTCTATGGAAATGGCTGGAGACAATCCTTCAATACTTTCCACATTTGGTTTTTCCATCTGCCCTAAAAACTGCCTTGCGTAAGAGGATAAGGATTCCATATATCTTCTCTGCCCCTCCGCATATATGGTGTCAAAGGCAAGGGAGGATTTCCCGGAACCACTCAATCCTGTAATTACAACAAATTCATCTCTGGGTATATCAACGTCAATTCCCTTTAAATTGTGCTCATGGGCACCTCTAACTTTTATATAATGTCTTTTATTTTCCATCTTCTAACTCCTGTAGATGTAGTTTTAGTTCCAACATCTTGTCTCTCAACATGGCGGCGGTTTCAAAGTCAAGCTCCGCCGCTGCCTTCTTCATCTTCTTATCTATTTCCTTAATCAGCTTTTCCAATTCCTTTTTGTTCATAGATTCCGGATCTTTTTGCATCTTGCTCTCTTCCTTGGCAATCTCTTTGGAAATACTGATCAAATCCCGCACTGCCTTCTTAATTGTCTGTGGGGTGATATTGTGCTCTTCATTATATATCTGCTGAATTTTTCTTCTTCGCTCTGTCTCTGAAATAGCTGCCTTCATGGAATCTGTGATTTTATCTGCATACATAATCACCCGGCCTTCTGCATTTCTTGCCGCTCGCCCTACGGTCTGAATCAAGGAAGTTTCCGAACGCAGAAAACCTTCTTTGTCTGCATCTAAAATAGCTACCAGGGAGATTTCCGGAATATCCAAACCTTCTCTTAAGAGATTGATTCCCACCAATACATCAAAAACATCCAAACGCATATCACGAATAATTTCCGCTCGCTCCAAGGTGTCAATATCCGAGTGAAGATATTTTACACGAATTCCTGCCCCACGCATATATTCCGTCAAATCTTCTGCCATCTTTTTGGTCAGTGTGGTCACCAGAATTTTATTCTTTTTATCAATTTCTTTGTTGACTTCTCCAATCAAATCATCAATCTGTCCTTCAATTGGGCGCACTGAAATTTCCGGATCCAGCAAGCCTGTGGGACGAATAATCTGTTCTGCACGGAGTAATTCATGCTCCTGTTCATAAACATTTGGAGTTGCTGACACAAAAAGCATCTGATTTATCTTGTCTTCAAACTCTTCAAAGTTTAGTGGCCTGTTATCCTTTGCCGAAGGTAATCGGAAACCATAGTCCACCAGCACGTTCTTTCTGGACTGGTCTCCAAAAAACATTCCTCTAATCTGTGGAATTGTTATGTGGGACTCGTCTACAATAATCAGAAAATCATCCGGGAAATAGTCCATTAAGGTATTGGGATGGACTCCTGGTGGCAATTGATTCAAATGTCTTGAGTAATTCTCAATTCCGGAACAGAATCCGGTTTCACGCAACATTTCGCAATCGTAATGGGTTCTCTCTGCAATTCTCTGTGCTTCAAGCAATTTATCCTCGCTTTTAAAATATGTCACCCTTTCTTCCAGTTCTGCTTCAATATCTTTCACTGCCCGGTTAATCTTTTCCTGTGGAACCACATAATGGGATGCCGGAAAGATTGCCACATGATTCATGCTGGACCTTATCTCTCCTGTCAGAGGATCAATCTCAGTAATTCTGTCGATTTCATCTCCGAAAAATTCAATGCGAAATGCAGTATCGGAAAAGTTGGCAGGAATAATCTCCAACACATCCCCATGCACTCGAAAGGAGCCACGCTTAAAATCCATCTCATTTCTGGTATACTGGATATCTATGAGCTGACGAATCACCTCATCCCTTCCTTTTTCCATTCCCGGTCGGAGAGAAATCATCATATTCATGAAATCATCCGGGCTGCCCAAGCCGTAGATACAGGACACACTGGCAACCACGATTACATCCTTTCGCTCTGTTAAGGATGCCGTGGCAGACAATCTTAATTTATCGATTTCTTCGTTCACCGCAGAATCCTTTGCAATATAGGTATCTGTGGATGGCACATATGCTTCCGGCTGATAGTAATCATAGTAGGATACAAAATATTCCACTGCGTTCTCAGGAAAGAACTCCTTGAACTCCGAGTAGAGCTGCCCGGCTAACGTCTTATTGTGGGCAATAATCAGTGTGGGCTTTTGTAACTGCTGTATCACATTAGCCATGGTAAAGGTCTTACCAGAACCCGTAACCCCTAGTAAAGTCTGGAATTGATTGCCTTCTTTGAATCCTTTTACTAGGTCCTCTATAGCTTGAGGCTGGTCTCCCGTTGGTTGGTA
>CACXGE010000157.1 GCA_902767135.1 uncultured Lachnospiraceae bacterium
ATTTAAAATGCATCTACGATGCATGGGGCTGAAATTTCACATAATATCATCCTTGGCGCATAGCTTAACAGCAAGTGTTAAGCTTGCATCTGTACAGTAACTCCTTCTTTTAAGTCATCGCTTGTATCCAGCCACTCGCCACCTTCAATTTCAGATGGCAGACGTAAATCTCCTCTCGGACTTACCGAAACGGTACCCACCTTCACTCCATCCGGCATACAGTTTCTTTTAAACTGCTGTCCAAAGAACCTGCGGTAAAAAACTTTTAGCCATTTTTTTATATCCTCATCACTAAATTTATAAGTCTCGCTTCTCTTTATTGCCTCTTTGCACAATTCGTAAACCATCTCAGGTTCCATTCCATAACGCAGAGTGTAATACAGAAAAAAGTCATGTAAAATGTAGGAACCAATGGTATCCTCTGTCTTTTGTGCAATGGTTCCATCCGGATTTGGCGGCAGCAGTTCCGGGCTTACCGGGGTGTCGATAATATCCTCAATTACCTCTGCCATTCCTTCAAATCCGTTGGCATCCATATAATGTCCAATTTCATCCACAAGCGTTCTGACCAAAGTCTTTGGAATACTTGTATTTACTGCATACATACTCATGTGGTCCCCATTGTAGGTACACCACCCCAGAGCGAGCTCTGATAAATCCCCAGTGCCCAAAACAAAACCGCCCTCTTTGTTTGCCACATCCATTAGTATTTGGGTTCTTTCCCGCGCCTGACAGTTTTCATAAGTAATGTCTTGGACCTCTTCGGGATGATTGATATCCTTAAAGTGTTGTCTTACAGAATCCACAATGGATATGGTTCGAACATCACATCCTAGTTTTTCCATTAATTCCAACGAATTATTTTTGGTTCTGTCTGTAGTGCCAAATCCCGGCATGGTAATACCAACCAAGGTAGTAGCTGGCAATTGTAGATTTCTTATGGCCTTTGCTGCTACTAATAGTGCCAAAGTAGAATCCAAACCTCCAGATACTCCCACCACAACACACTTAGATTTTGTTGCCACAAGTCTTCTCTGTAATCCATATACCTGCATTTTAAAAATAGAAAGGCAACGGTTTGTCACATCTTTTGATGGTACAAAAGGTGTCATAGAAATCTTACCTAACAATTCTTCTTTGTTTACCTCATTGCGGCGGGCATATACCTTTCGGTATACATAACTTTCAAAATCCCTTCTGCAATCAGCAAAGGACTTATTGGCGGTTCTATCATGCTTAATCTTGGTTAGCTGGATATCACAGAGCAAGTCTTCCTCCTCAAAAGGTTTACACTCTGCCACACATTTTCCGTTCACATAAGCTATTTTATGTCCACTAAATACAAGGTCTGAAGTAGATTCATACATTCCTGATGACACATATACGTAACCACAAAGACAGCTTGCGGAAGTGGAACTCATGAGATTTCTCCGATACTGTTCCTTTCCGATGACTTCATTGGATGCTGAGAGATTAAAGATTACCTCCGCACCATGAAGCGCCATCATTCGTCCTGGAGAGATTGGTGTCCAGGCATCCTCACAGATTTCTACGCCAATGGTAGTTTGCGGCTCCTTTAATTGAATCAAAATATCATTTCCAAATGGTATCTCCTCTCCTTCCTGATAGCCATCAAGGATAATGGTTCGATTCGAAATCTTTCTTGCACTAAACCATCTTTTTTCATAAAACTCTCCATAATTAGGAAGATATGTCTTTGGAATAATCCCCAGAATCTCCCCATTGCAGATAGCCGCAGCACAATTGAACACTTCCCCTTCCACTTCTAACGGAAGTCCTACCAATAGTACAGGAGCACTCTCCCACCCAAGCTTTGTTACATCACAAAGTTCCACCAAGGCCTTTTTCACATTCTCAAGCAAAAATCTGTTGGAAAACAAATCTCCACAGGTATATCCTGTCAATGACAGTTCCGGCGTTACAATTACATCCGATGTTGTTTTATATTTCTCATAACACGAAATAATTTCTTTTGTGTTCTTTTTCACATTTCCTATGTGCACCCTTGGACTCACACAGGCTACTCTCAATAACTCTTTCATAAATTACTCCTATCCTGTCACCTGAATCTGACACATTTTCATAGCATTTAAGGCATTTTCATGACTTTCTTTCGTGACTCCTGCACAGCAACTTCCATCTACTCTTAACTCTACCTCCGGTAAGAAAGTCTTGACTGAAATAGCATTGGAAATCACACAGATATCTGTACACAATCCAACAAATTCCACATACCCTAATCTTTCTTCTCTGTCTGCCTTTACCAGATACTCTATCAGCTCCCTGGAACCAAAGGTAACCTTGTCAAACCCCTTTGCTCCCTGTGGCATTGCCTTTGCAATTCTTTCATTTAACTGCCATCCATCCGTGTTCTTGATACAGTGCTTTACCGGAAGTTTTTTTCCTTCCTGGCTATCTAAGTAATCTTCAAAGTGTGTATCTTTTGTAAATACCACTTCCCCGTTAAAATCCTTTATTTTATTTACTACATGTTCTACGATAGCAACCGCCTGCTCACTTCCTAAAGCCCCGTCAATAAAGTCATTCTGCATATCCACTACCACTAATATATTTCTCATTTTCCGTTCCTCCTTTAAGTAGTATTTCGCTACTATCTACAGTTATATCTTAGTTTCGTTTTGCTACTTTGTCAAGTACTTTTCCAAAATAAATATCAATTTCTCCAGATCCAGTGGTTTTGCAATATGCTCGTTCATCCCTACATTCATAGACTTTTGAACATCCTGAGTAAAAGCATCTGCTGTCATTGCAATAATTGGTAAATCTCTTATTCTTCCATTCTTGCTTTCACGTATTCTTTTCGTGGCATCATATCCATTCATCAGCGGCATCTGTATATCCATAAAAATCAACTGATAATCCTTAACATCCGGTTGTTCTAAGAGATTTACTGCCTCCAATCCATTCTCTGCATAATCCGGGCTAAGCCCTGCGCCCTCCAATAGTTCCATAGCTATTTCCCTGTTCAATTCATTATCTTCCACCAAAAGTACCGGGATTCCTTTCAGTTCCATAGACTGCAATACTCCCAATGGATCATTGTGTTCTACCATCCTTTTGGTAAGCTCTTCCTCCTTTTCTTTCACACATTCCAAAGGAACGGAAATGGTAAATGTACTCCCCTTTCCTAATGTACTCTCCACCTGAATGTCTCCGTTCATCAAAGCTACAACGTTTTTCACAATAGCAAGTCCTAAACCGCTTCCTTGTATCTTGCTGATCCTTACATCCTCCATACGTTCAAAGGGATCATAGAGTTTTTTCAAAAATTCCTCACTCATACCGATTCCATTATCCGCTATGACAAAATAAAATGTACTTATGTTTCTCTCATTGTTCTCTTTTTCAGTACAGGAAAATGTAATGTCCCCTCCTTCCGGAGTATATTTGATAGCATTGGTTAATACATTAATCAATATTTTTTTCAGCTGAATACTGTCGCCACGTACATAATCATGATGATAGCGATGATTACACTGAAGAACCTGAAATTTTCCATTCAACTGCGGTTTTACCATAAGCATAATTTCTTCTAGCACTTCACCTATACAAAAGGTTTCAATGTTTAATTTCATACTTTTCCCATCCAATTTACTCATATCAAGAATTTCATCAATAAGGGAAAGTAAATGTTTACTCGACATATCAATTTTCTTTAAACAATCCTGTATCTTCTCTGGTTTCCCTATATGTTTTTTTGCAAGAGCACTCATGCCTATGATAGCGTTTAGTGGTGTTCTGATATCATGAGACATTTTAGATAAGAAAGCCATTTTTGCCTCACTTGCCTCCTGCGCAGATTTCAGTGCCAGTGTAAGCAACTCCCTTTGATTTTCTTCCTTTTGTATCACCTCATCGATACTGCGGATGGCCATAGTCACAAGGATAGGTTTATCTGATACCAAATCCCTTTCTACAACAATTAAGGTAGCGAGATACCAGGCAACCTGACCATCCTTTAAGGTTTTTTGATACTTGTGTTCTATCTGTTTCTTTCCCATAAGACTTTCAGAGAGTACCTCCGGACTCAAAAATTTTTTGACACTGCCATCCTCATCGATAATTCGTCCTATCTGACATTGTCTTTCAATTGCTTTCTTATAATCTCCCTTTTCCTCATTATCCGGATAAATCATTTCATAATAGTTATTTTTTAAATCAATAGAATAGATGAATTCAAAGGAAATAGCTGCACTTTTAATAACCTCTTCAAAATTTTTTGCAGTGGTTTCTGCCTTACTGACACTATACTTGAAATCCTTGACAATAAATAGGAAATATATCAAGAATAAAACCAGAATTATGGTTGCCACCAGTATGGAATCCCGGTTCACTTCCAAAACCATGGCGTTCGTGACCTGGGATGGAATGGTCTTAATCAGTGAATATCCCTCTTCTCCCAAGCCTACAATATAAGCGTTGGTTTCTCCTTTGTCATCTCTGTACCGAAACGAATAACCATTTCCCAAGGCCAGTGCCTTTTCAACTTCCTTCAATTGTTTTTCTTTCACATTTCTTTTTTCTCCTAAGTGTGTAATTACATTCTTTCCAACCAAATCATTTTCTGTGGCAGAAACCACCGTACCATCTTTCTGACACAAATAGGCAACGGCAAAATTTCCAACATAGCTGTTTTTTAACTGTTCCCCAAAAGTTTCTTCTGTTATGATTCCCAACAACACACCCAATATTTTTCCGTTATAATACAAGGGCTCATAAAAAATCATCAAATTTTCATGGGAAGTTTTCGCATCATAAACCACCTGGATTCCGTTTTTCCCTTTCATTCCCTCCAGATAATACAATCTGCCTGTCACATCTATTTCAACACCATCCCACCTAGTGTTGATTCCCTTTGCATTTGTGAACTCTATTCTGTCAAAAGGGGTTTCTTTCACCATAGATTTTAGTAATTCCTGATTCACCTCCTCACTCTCCAGCCCCTGAGAGATCAAAAAGGACACCATGGAAAGACTACTTTTGCTATACCTGAAAATCTCATTGATACTTTTTGCATGCTCTCTTGTCGACTGAGCTATCATTTCTGAGTTCTGTCTTAATATCCTTCTCTGGTTCTCCTGTATAAAAGCAAGAAAGATTGCTGCCACCACCATAAGTAATATGATGGATAGCAGCAATTGTTTTTTTTGTTTATCTATATTTTTCTGATTCATAGTTATTTTTCAAAAACCTCATTGTACACCTCAAAAAATGACATGTTTTCAATATTCTCATCTTCCGTGAAGGAAATTTCTTCCCACAATTCATCATTAAACTGTGAAGGTGCTTTTTTGATAAACTCATCGTAGACAGTATCGAAAGCTTCTTTTTTCCTCTTTTCCACAATCTCAGCCTTGTTTGCATCCGTCTGTTCTCTGTCAAAGTTACTAATACATTTCATAATAACATAGGCATCCTTAGTTTCTATAATGTCGCTAATTTCATTGGTGTCCAGATTAAAAGCTGCAATTTCAACAGCCTCCTCCTGCTCTCCTTTTCCAAAGGTGTACTCAATTGTCTCTTCCTCACTTTTTTGTTCTGCCACACTTCCAAAATCTGCATTTTCCCCCCGAACTTGAGTTAGAACCTCTTTTGCCTTCTGATGACTTTCCTTTTTACTTTTCTTAACATTGTCTGTTGCAGTATCGTAATGGATACTAATCATCTGCACTGTTATTTTTCTCGCCTCATCATCACTTACCTCTGTATCTACATTTTTCGTAATCTCATCATACACTTTATTTGACAATGCGTATTCACGATAGAGGGTTGCAATCACTTCCTGATCCACCCCAAGATATGACTTCTCTGCCTTGTTCAGAGAATCATAATATTTCTTTGCCGCCTCATTTACCTTATTTTCTTCTTCCGAATTAAGAGTTACCTTGTATTCTTCTGCCAATAAGGTCATACTTTTCACCTGGGCAATCTGACCTAAAATCGTCTCTTTTAAGTAGGATTCTAAGGTCACACCTCCAAAATCCCTATCCCACATGTCCACTCCTAAAATATTCTCATACTGTTTCTGAGCTGTAGTCAAATATACCATCAATTCCGGCCTTGTACAAATATTATCTCCAATACGAAATACTTCTGTTTTTGACAATCGTCCCATCAATACTCTAGAAGGGTGGAAACCACACCCTGTAAGAGATGAAACCGCCACAGTACCGCACATAAATGCTGCCACAATTTTTTTTGTTATTCTCATTCTATTTTCTCCTTGAAGTTCTAATATCCATTTTGGTTCTAGTATACCAAATCCTTTGCATCTTAGCAAATGTTTCCAAATGACATTTTTCGACATAAAAAACTCTCATGAATTGTATTCATGAGAGTTCATCATCCAATTGCTACATCTGTACCTGTACAGTGTCGATACTGTTTACTACAAAATAAGCCTTATATTCTTCTGGTTTAACATAAACTGTTAAATCCTTGATTTCTTTTTCTGTTCTGCCCATAGATTCCCATGTTGCCTTAAAGCGATCCATTAACACCGATTCTGCAACTTCTGCATCACGATACTGGATAACCACATTTGCCTTTAATTCCTTTGGCTTGGTTGTTCTTGTAGTGGTCTTCTTTTCTGCAGGTTTCTTTTCTGTAGGTTTCTTTTCAGCAACTTTCTTTGTTGTAGTCTTCTTTGTTGCTGCAGTTTTCTTTGCAGGCGCTTTCTTTTCTTCCGCAACTGGTACCTCAGGTGTTACTGTTGTTTCCTTTGTTGCCGCAGTAGTTTCTACTTTTGTTGCTGTTACTTTTACATCTTCTTTGCTTTCTGTAGCTTTTTTCGTTGTAGCCATTTCCATACTCCTCCTAGCTTTTATGTAAACTAAATTCTTCTGCTATAACTATTCTTATTGTCATTGTTTTATTGAATAGCTACGTTATCTTTTGTAACTATAAAGAATAATACCCCAATTATAGGCATTTTGCAAGCTTTTTTCTAACTTTTAAAATAAGTTTATATTTTGGGGCATTATTTCTAGGGATTTATTCCCATACTTTTTTCAACATCTCACATGCCTGAATGATTTCCTCTTCTTTCAAATTGGCATATCCTAAAAGCAGCCGGACAGGATTGGACTGCTTTTCATTTACAAAATATCCTGACAGTCCATAGACTTTAATTCCTACATTTTCTGCCCTTTTCATCCATTCTGCTTCCGTTCCCGTTCCAAACGCAATTACCATGTGAACTCCAGCATTTTCCCCTGAAATTTTTTTTATGCTCGAAATATTTTTCAATCCAGCCAATAAAGCATCATGCTTTGCCTTATAAATTCCCCTCATCTTATTTAAATGTCTGCCAAAGTAGCCCTGATTCATAAAATCACACACTACCATTTGGTCGATTCTGGAAACAGTAGAAGAGTACACACCGCACTTTTCTTCAAAAACACCACACAATTGTCTTGGCAATACCATATAACTGATTCTGATTGCCGGTGCGATTGCCTTTGAAAAAGTTCCCAAATATATTACCTTGTCTTCTCTGTCATATGCTTTCAATGCAGGGATTGGTTTCCCCTTATACCGAAATTCACTGTCATAATCATCCTCAATAATAAAGCGTTCCCTTTCCTTGGACGCCCATTTTAACAGTTCCATTCTCCTCTTTAGAGGCATAATTGTCCCTAATGGGAACTGATGCGACGGCATTACATACGCTAACTTTGCATCACAACTGCTTAATTCTTCCACTTTCATGCCCTCGGTGTCCATAGAAATCATTTTCATATGATGTCCCAGACTCTCCAAAACCCGATATGCCTGTACATAAGTTGGACTTTCCATAGCTATCATCTGATTCCCCAACATTTTCTGTATCAAAAAAAGCAAGTATTCACTTCCAGCTCCCACCACTACCTGTTCTGGGATACAGTTTACCCCCCTGGACTGAAACAGGTATTTGCAGATAGACTGTCTTAAACAGTATTCTCCACTGGATTCCCCCAAGGAAAATATATCATTTTCGTGATAAGACAAAACGTTTTTGGACAATTTTCTCCATATATTGTATGGAAAATTGTCCAAATCTATACCGGTAAGCTTAAAATCTATCTTCCATATATCTTCCTGTGGTTTTGATTTTGAAACCCCAGAAGAATTTTCTGTGGATTCCTTTGCATTTTCCTCTACAGATTCCTTTCTTTGAAACTTTTCAGAAAAATACAATTCTTCGATCTGACTTACAAAGTAGCCTTTACAGGGTACTGCCTCCACATAGCCCTCTGACACTAACTGGGAATAGGCAAGGTCAATGGTACTTCTGCTAACCTGAAGATGAGAAGCTAACGCCCTGGCAGACGGCAGCTTCTCATGAGGTAATAAATTTCCTGTTTGAATTTCTAACTTTATGTATTCATAAATTTGTTCATATAACGGTTTCTTGGAATCAGCCTCTAAATTAATCGTCAATTCATTCATCTGATTTTAGGATTCCTTCTTCTTTTTTTCCTGCACAATTTCTTCCTTCAAATCTCTGGCCTTATCTTTCAGTCTTGGATTAGCATTTCTTCCTGTAATGACACTGCTCAGCATACGCATTGCAATATCATCCTGGTGATTTCTGTATGCCAACACCGCAATCAGATAATCCACCGTATACTCATCCATTCCACACATAGGATATGACTCCGTGCTTCTTGCCTTTGCAAAACCTTCAAAGGCATTCTTCAAAAGTTCTGCCTCCTGAGCCCTAAGCTTTGTAATTTCTTCCTGATTTTCATTTTCATCCAGACTTTCTATCTTCCCTGCAACCACCCAGGAACTCTTAAGACAGATAAATGCTTTCTCGCTATTCTTCGCCTTTTTTATAATTGCATTAATCAGTGCCATCTGATAACGCTCCATTGCTTGGTCATAATCATAAACACTGCCACTGAATTCCTTGGGCTGAAACTTCAGAGATATATTTTCTTTAATCAGTTTTAACTGTGCCGATGTGACTGCATTGAAAAATTTATTCAGTGCTGCATACCCACAGTACGGGCACATAATAACATCATATTTTACTGTGTTGATTCCTTCATGTCTCGGACGTAAATCTATATCCTGACTGAGTAGTCTTGCTTTTCCGGAGCGGACGATTTTAGAAGTAAACTGCTTATCGCACTGAGGACACTTGAATTTCTTGTCAATCAGCACTTCCGCTTCGATTTCTTCCGAATTTTTTTGTCTCTCCTCCACGGATGCTGTATCATCTGCTGCTTTTTTTTCTTCTTCGAAAAGGTCAGCCTCCTGCAAATCCCCCAGACCAAACTTTCCCAATCCATCAAATATACCCATTTTTACTACCTCCTACTATTTTACTTTACTACAAGTACATTTTATCTGTTTAAAACCACCAAACAGATATTATTTGTTTATCTTAAATGAACTTTTCAATGAAACAATCCGATTAAATACCAGATGTTCCGGTGTAGAATCTTTCACATCCACACAGAAAAATCCCTGGCGTACAAACTGATAACTGTCATATGCTTTAGCATCATCGAAGCTAGGTTCCACCATACAGTTTTTCAGCACAGTAAGGGAATTTGGATTCACATTAATGCTTCCATCTTCGCTATAAACACCCTTTTCCTCGTCCACAATGTTTTCATATAATCTGACTTCTGCCTGTACTGCATATGGTGCCGGTACCCAGTGGATGGTTCCCTTCACTTTACGCCCTGTAAATCCGCTTCCAGCTTTTGTTTCCGGGTCATAGGTACAGTGAACTTCTGTGATATTTCCGTTTTCATCTTTTACAAAGCTTTCACACTTTACGAAATAAGCATGCATCAGGCGCACTTCATTTCCTGGAAAAAGTCGGAAATATTTCTTTGGAGGTTCCTCCATAAAGTCATCACGTTCTATATACAATTCCCTGCAAAACGGAACCTTACGTGAACCTAATTCCTCATTTTCCAGATTATTGGTGACATCCAAATATTCCACCTGTCCCTCTGGATAATTATCAATCACCAATTTAATCGGATCTAACACTGCCATCATTCGAGGTCTCTTCAATTTCAAATCTTCACGGATGCAATACTCCAGCATAGCGTAGTCCACGGAACTGTTAGCCTTGGACACGCCACACAACTCGATAAAATTCTGTAGTGCCTCCGGTGTAAAACCTCGACGTCTAAGTGCTGCAATGGAAACAAGTCTTGGATCATCCCAACCATCTACAATTCCGTCTTCCACCAGTTTTTTAATATATCTTTTTCCAGTTACCACATTGGTTAAATATAATTTTGCAAATTCTATCTGTTTTGGTGGATGAGGATACTCCAACTCATTCACCACCCATTCATACAAAGGTCTGTGGTCTTCGAATTCCAAAGTACAAATCGAATGTGTAATTCCCTCAATAGCATCTTCAATTGGATGAGCAAAATCATACATTGGATAAATACACCATTGATCCCCTGTGTTATGATGTGTCATCCTAGCCACTCGATAAAGTACCGGATCTCTCATATTGATATTTGGAGAGGACATATCGATTTTTGCACGAAGAACTTTTTCTCCATCCTGATACTTTCCATTTTTCATATCCTCAAACAACTGAAGATTTTCTTCCACCGTTCTGTTTCTATATGGGCTTTCCTTTCCAGGCACCTTCAAAGTCCCTCTGTATTCTCTGATTTCATCTGCACTTAAATCACATACATAGGCCTTCCCTTTTTTTATCAATTTCACTGCTGCCTGATACATCTGCTCAAAATAGTCCGATGCAAAATACACTGTATCACCCCAGTCAGCACCTAACCACTGGATATCCTGCTTAATAGACTCAACAAATTCCTGCCTTTCCTTGGTAGGATTTGTATCATCAAAACGCATATGGAAATTACCATGATACTTCTTGGCTAGACCATAATTCAACAAAATAGACTTAGCGTGTCCAATGTGTAAATATCCATTGGGTTCGGGTGGAAATCGTGTACATACCTGTTCATATACACCTTCCTCCAAATCCTTCTCTATCATTTGTTCAATGAAGTTTTTGGAAACCACTTCCTTTTCTTCCTTCTCCATATTCTCTTTCTTTACTTCTTCCAAAACTGCTCCTCCTTACGTATTACCATGCCTGGTACGCATTCACTGCCTTTATCATATCATATTATTTTCCATCTGAAAAGACTATCTCCAGGCATTTTTTTACGAAATATTAAAGATAAGTACACCATTTTTTTTCAAAATTCCATTTTCATATCCATGAGAAAATAAGATTTCACCTTTCGGATAAACCTGTACCTCCTCTTTCGTACAATTAAGAAGCATCTGCATTTTATCATCACCAAAATTGTCGATTTTCATAAATTCAACCAAACGACTTTCCTTGTATTCGTGCGTAAAATGGAAATTTCTACTTCGAAACAGAGGGTTTTCTTTTCTCAGTTTAATCAACTGTTTCATTATGGCAATGTTTTCATTGTATTTTCCTTCCTCAATTTCCTTCCAAGGCATACATCTTCTACAATCCGGGTCAAAGCTTCCCTCCAGTGCAATCTCCGTTCCGTAATAAATACAGGTACTTCCTGGCATGGCAAACAATACCGCCAGTTGCTGGTAGAATTTATCAATATTTCCAATCTTTGAGATTAATCGAATGGTATCATGGGAATCCAACAAATTAAACAACGCATCATTAATCTGTTGTGTATACAAGGTATAACAACGATTGATTGCAAATTCAAACTCTCTTTTTTCCTTCTCCTCATCAATCCAGAATTCAGAAATACTTCCTGCTAAGGTATAATTCATAACAGCGTCAAATTCATCTCCACGCAACCATTCGATAGAATCATGCCAAATTTCACCTAAAATATAAAAATCCGGTTTCAACGCAAGCATTCTTTCCCTCAAAAGCTTACAGAACTTATGTGAAATTTCATTTGCCACATCCAGCCTTAAGCCGTCAATGTCATACTCTCTCACCCATGTTTCACACACGTCTAAAAAATAATCAATCACCTTTGGGTTGTTGGTGTTAAGTTTTGGCATATTGTCTGCAAAGGCAAAGGAGAAATATCTTTTTTTCTTTGTGTTATGCTCATTTTCCTTAAATGGCCACTCGTTTACCATAAACCAGTCATAGTATTCTGATTCGGGCCCCTTTTGAATTACATCCTGCCATGGTTTAAACTCTTTTCCACAGTGGTTAAATACACCATCCAACATTACCCGCATTCCCTTTTCATGAGCATGTGAGACCAAGTCTTTCATCACCTGCTCATCCCCAAAGTGAGGGTCAATTTTTTTGTAATCGGTGGTATCGTACTTATGGCTGCTAGGGGCTTCATTGATGGGTGTCAGATACAATCCTGTAATCCCCAAGTCCTGAAGGTAGGATAACTTGCTGTCAATCCCCTCCAAATCTCCACCATAAAACTGTTCGTTGGTTACTCTGGTATCCGGTCCTGCCCACGGCATTGTACCTTCCGGGTTTCTTTTGGGATTTCCATTACAAAATCTTTCCGGATAAATCTGATACCATACGGTGTCCGTTACCCAGTATGGTGTTCTTCCAATGTCTGCCGGATTCATCCAAGGGAAGGTAAAGCACTGCATGGTATTGCCATACAGCTCTTTATGTTTTTTATCGTAGAATCCGTTTTCTGCATAAAACCAAACTTCACCGTTTCTGGTAATCAATTCAAAATAGTATCTGCATCTTTTAAATTCCGGCTTCACCGTAGTTGTCCACCAAATCTGATGCTGCAGTCGTTTTTTGAATACAATTTCCTCTCTCTTTCCTTCCCAGGACTGATTTCCACCAAGAATTCCTGCCTCAAAGGGGTCTCCATAATGCAGAAACACCTGCTCTACATCATAATCTGTTTTAATATTGATAATCAAATCATTTTCATTTAATGGATAACACATATTATCCGACATTCTATGATAAACCGCTGAAAAATTCATATTTTCTCCTTCCTCTGAATCGTCTTATTCCTCTATTATTTGTATTTCCAATGCATCGAAGGGGATACTTTCCATAAAACTATCCCCATAGAATTTGGTTTTAGAAACTTTCTGAAACTCTGCGATGTTTTTATCTAACCAAATAGGTACGCTTAAATCAAACTGATAACACGCCTGCTCCAGCGCCTGAAATACCTTGTGGGTTCTGGTATCATCATTATCAATTTCTATGACTGTGTCCTGTTTCATCTTATTTTTTTCCCAAAGCTTTATCCACATCCGAAACATAACCTTCAACAAATTCTCCTTTGTTTTCATATTTGTATACTTTTTCTCTAAGAATCAGTATACCACCCCCATTCCCAGGGCACAAGTTTTTTTCAAAGACATCCTGCCCTTCTTCGGAGTTTTTCCAGTATTTTCTTTTCCAGTCTGCTGACCTGCACCTGGCTTACTCCCAACGCTTTTGCCGTCTCACACTGAGTTTTCTCCTTGAAATACCGATATTCAATAATCTTTTTTTCCTCCTGTGGCAATTTATCCAATAAATTTTCCACAAATATTTTATTCTCCTGCATTGCGATTTCATCTTTCTTGTACGGTAGCTGTTCTCCCAGCATAACTTCTTTTCCATCCCCTTTGTATACTGGTCGGTATATAGAATCTATCTCCATGGTCTTTTCCATCTCCAACGCCATAACAACTTCTTCTTTCGTTATACTAAGCCTGGAAGATATTTCCTGGATGGTTAAATCTTTTCCCGTCTTCTTTCTGATTTCCTCTACCAGACATTGAATCTTGTAAGCATTTTCTTTCAGACTTCTGCTTACCTTTATCACGCCATCATCTCTTAAATACCTTCGAATTTCCCCCATAATCACAGGAACTGCGTAGGTGGAAAATTTTACCTGCTGTGTTAAGTCAAATCTGTCGATTGCTTTCATCAAGCCAACTGCACCAATTTGGTATAGGTCTTCTTTCTCTACCCTTCGGTGCAGGAAACGATTTGCAACATGATAAACCAATCCCATGTTTTGCTGAACCAATGTATCTCTTGCCTGTTTATCCCCTTGGTGTGCCATTTGAATTAATTCAAAAGTCTCTTCCACCTTTCATCTTACCCCCGAAGTCTCTTACTCATTGTAATTGTTGTTCCCTGGTTTACTTTACTTTCAATATGTAACTCGTCCATAAAGGCTTCCATAAAAGTAAACCCCATACCTGAGCGTTCCAAATCTTCTCTTGTAGTAAACATAGGCTTTCTTGCCTGTTCCACATCCGTGATCCCCACTCCAAAATCCTGTATTATCACTGTGAGACAGTGCTCTTTTAAATTCCCACTTAAAATCACTTTTCCTTCTTTTCCAACATATCCATGGATGATGGCATTGGTCACCGCTTCGGAGACTGCAGTTTTTACGTCCTCCAATTCTTCCAATGTGGGGTCAGAGGATGCCATAAACCCGGCAATGGCTAATCTGGCAAAGCTTTCGTTTTCTGACAGGGCATCAAATTCTATTTTCATATTATTTTCTCTCATTTTAATCTACCTCATATATTCTAATTATGTTGTCCAGTCCTGACATTGCAAAAATCTTTCGTATCCTTTTACTTAAATAAATGGCGGAAACCACTCCCCCAAAGCAACTGATATTTTTATATCGCCCTACCAAAACACCGATTCCCGAGCTATCCATAAAATCCGTCTGTGAAAAATCAAAGACAATTTCCCTAATATTTTGTTGTAATAAAATATTATCTGCTCCCTCTTTAATCGGCCCACAATTATGATGGTCAATCTCTTTTGGTAATCTAATAATCAAAATATCCTGTTCTATTTCAAAATCCATTTTCTCACCTTTCTTTCTATGTTAGCTGTTCCCCATATCTGAACAGTTCCCTTTTTACTCTATAACGCACGAAGGAGAACGATATTTCGTTCTCCTTCGTCACTTAACACACTTGCTTTTTTAAAACTAATCATTACTGTGTTTCCTCTGTGGTTTCTGATAATTTTTCTACCTTTACTGCCGAGTCAGCCGCATATCTGGTACCTGGAAATTTTTCTGTTACCTCTTTAAAGTAGGTAAGTGCCTTTTCATTATCCTCTAGTTTTTCATAGGAACGGGCAAGGTAATAGACTGCATTCACATCGGTTTTGTCCATATCATATGCCTTCTTTAAATTTTCCACTGCCACCTCATAATTTCCCGAAGAGTATGCCGCATACCCAGTCTGGTAAAATTCTTTGGCTGCCTTTGTCATAACTTCGCCATTGATTTTTTCATACATTGTCTGGAAACCATTCCTTGCATCATTTACCACTCTTGCAGGAATTTCTGAGATAACATCTGCCGCTTCTGTACTTTTTCCATCGATATATAATACAGAGGCCGCTAATAAATTGTCATAAGCGGTTAGAACTCCACTATCCCCCTCATAACTGTCAATCTGCTTTTGAAGATCCTTATTTTTACTTTCTAAGTCCGTCAAATCTGTTTTTAAATCTTCGATTTCCGAATTCTTTACAGCCACCTGCTCACTGTACTGTTTAATTTCAGTATCTGCTTCATTCTTAATCAGACTTGACCTGGCAGGTACAACCACAAACCAAATAAGTGCTGCACCTAATACAAGACCTATCAGGATATTAATCACTGTGGAAATTCCTGTATTTTCCTTATATTCCTTTGGCTGAATAACGGTATCATTTCCCACCTTGTAAGTTTTGGTATCTTTTGTGGTCTGCACCTCTGAGGCAGCCACTGCCTTTTTCCCTTTTCCAATCTCCAGTTCACGTAAAAATTTGAGAGTCAGAGTATTATTGGAATCAATTTCCTCCGCTTTTTTTAATTCTCTTCCGGCCAGGGTATATTCATGGTTTCTAAGATAAATCAATGCCAAAAGCTGTCTTGCCTTTATTAGCTTTGGATTTACCAAAAGCACCTTTTTTAGCTGAATCACTGCCAAATCAATACTGCCCTGCTTACAGTAGTTCAGCGCAAGATTATACTTTTTTATGCTTTGATTGATTTCCTCTAATTTTGCGGGATTTGACTGTACCGCCTTGATATAGTCATCCACAATATTTTTCTTGGATTTCATATTCTTGCTAATAACCCACTCGCTTAAGGCCGCAACAATTTCACCCATTTCATAATATACCAGACCTAGTAAATTTCGTGCCTGAATATTCTTTTTGTTGTATTTCAAACTTTGCTTTAAACATAGAGCCGCACCGGAAAGGTCACGCACCATAGCCTTTTCCAGTCCTTCATTGTAGTATCTGTTTGACAGATACATAATTTTTTTATATACCTTTACATCCGCACCACAGGAGGTACAAAATTCCTTTTCAGACAATGTGGCGCCACAATGATAACATTTCATGTTCTACTCCATTCCGCCCACTACGGCTATGCTTCGTTGTCCTTTTGTTCCTTTAACACCTCTTTTAAAATGTCCATCATATCCGTCATATCATGGCTGTAAATTGCTTCTTCCGCTTCCTCCACTTCAAGACTTGGATGAAATTTCTTTAATTCTTCATCAAAATTAATCATTTTTATTCACTCTCCTAATATAGCCTTTATTTCTCCGACTAAATATAAAGAACCTACGCAAAACAAAACCTTTTCCTCCGTTTTTAACTCTAATGCCCGCTTCCAGCCCTCACTGGCATTTGCACACTTTATGATTTCACATTCTGTACTTTCAGAAAACGTTTTCGCAAGTTCCTCCACGTCCAAACTTCTAGGCGTATCCAAATTGGTTACCACAACCTCACTACATGGCAACCCTCTGGCTATGCTCGCTATCATATCCTGATAATCTTTCTCTCTTACAGCTCCAAAGAGTAGTACACATTGCCTATTCTGTGTCAATTCCTTAGCTGTCTGGATAAAAGCCCTCACACCACCTTCGTTGTGAGCGCCATCTAAGTATATATCTGGCAGGACTTGTTCCATTCTCCCAGCCCACTGCCTCTTTTGAAATGCTTCCTGAATCATCTCAGGTGTCAGCCTGTTTTCTTTTTTTGCTATTTTTTCGGATAGTATTTCTATCCCCTGTTCTGAGTCCTTCTGATTTCCATTCTCTTTTTCCAGCAGATATTCTACAATTCTAATGGCAAGAACCCCATTTTCCACCTGATAAAGTGCCCTGTATGGCATAGACACCTTAACGTATCCATAATACTTAATGTTTAGGAAAAAATCAATATGTTTGTTATTTTTTTCGGAAATTTCATAATCTTTTTCGGAAACTTTTAATATTTCACAACCCAGTTGTCTGGTTTTGTCCTCAATTACCCTGACCACGGATGGCGGATTCACACCTACAAACATTTTAGCCGATTTTTTTGCGATCCCTGCCTTCTCCTTTGCAATTTTTTCTATGGTGTCCCCTAAATACTCTGTATGGTCCAGACTTATGGATGTGATTGCTGTAACCAGCGGTGTTTCTATGGCATTGGTTGCATCTAATCTTCCACCCAAGCCGGTTTCTAAAACAATATAATCCACATCCTGTCTTTGAAAGTATACCATACCAATAGCGAAAATCATCTCGAAAAATGTAGGATGGGCATAACCTTTTTTCATAATATTTTCCACAGCTTTCTTTACTATGAGAAAACATTCCACAAATTCTGACGGACTCATCTCTTCATGATTTACCTGAAAGCGTTCTGTAATTCTTACAAGATGAGGCGAGGTAAACAATCCCACCGTTTTTCCCGCTTCCATCAGCATAGATGCGGTAAAAAAACAAACCGATCCCTTTCCATTGCTTCCAGCCACGTGAACTATTTTTTTGTTTTTTTGTGGATACTGCAATTCACAAAGCAGCGCCTTTGTATTCTCTAACCCATTTTTCTTTGTAAATTTTGGAATTTCTAACACATATTTTTCTGCCTCTTCAAATAACATTTCTTTTCTCCTGTCAAGATTAAGGTATCTGCGTACTGTAACGATTTCACCCCATTTAAAATGCATCTACGATTACACCGCAAAGGCACCCTTGCGGGTGCCCTGTGATTATTTTGAAAGATTTGCCAATCTTTCCTTTACCTGTTCCATCATCTGTGTATACTTTGTAAGCTTATCTCTTTCTTCCTGAATCTTTGCTTCTGGTGCTTTACTTACAAATTTTTCGTTACTTAACATTCCATTGACTCTGGCAAGTTCCTTGGTAAGTCTTTCCTCTTCCTTCTTTAATCTCTCAATTTCTTTTTCAATGTCCACCAATTCTGCAAACGGCATATAAATCACAGCCTTAGGTATTACTGCTGATACTGCATCTTCCCCTATGCCCTCCTTATTGTTCTGGGTTACAACTTCGGATGCATAGGCAAGGGTCTGAAAGAATACCTTACTGCTCTCAAAGATAGTTACTACCTTTTCATCTTCTGATACTACGATTACCTTTGCTTTCTTTGATGGTGGTACATTCATTTCTGTACGCACGTTTCTGATTCCGCGGACTGCTTCTTTGATAGTTTCTACTGCTTCCTCTGCCTCTTTGTAATTCCATTCTTCTGTGTATTCCGGCCATTTTGAAATCATAATGGACTCCTCTTCCTCCTGAAGAGTACAGAAAATTTCTTCTGTTACAAACGGCATATATGGATGCAATAATTTTAATCCATTGATTAACACAGTCTTTAAAGTCCATAAAGCTGCATTCTGTGATGCAGTATCTTCTGTATTGTATAGTCTTGGTTTTACCATTTCGATATACCAGTCACAGAATTCGTCCCAGATGAAATCATATACCTTCTGAACTGCTATTCCAAGTTCAAAGTGATCCAAATTGTATGTCATATCCTTAGTAACTGTATTGACTTTTGACAGAATCCATTTATCTGCATCCATTAAGTCAGCTTCTGCTGGCTTCGTTATGGTTTTTCCTTCCATGTTCATCATAATAAATCTTGCCGCATTCCACACCTTATTGGCAAAGTTTCGGCTTGCCTCTACTCTCTCATAGTAGAAACGCATATCATTCCCTGGTGCATTTCCTGTAATCAAAGTAAGACGAAGTGCATCTGCCCCATACTTGTCAATCACTTCCAATGGGTCAATACCATTTCCAAGAGACTTACTCATCTTTCTTCCCTGGGAATCGCGAACCAGTCCGTGGAATAATACAGTGGAGAATGGTGCCTTACCCATATGTGCATAACCTGAAAATACCATACGGATTACCCAGAAGAAAATAATATCATACCCAGTTACCAATACGTCAGTTGGATAGAAATACTCTAATTCTTCTGTCTTTTTCGGCCAGCCCAGGGTGGAGAATGGCCACAGTGCTGATGAGAACCAGGTGTCTAAGGTATCCGGATCCTGCGTCATATGAGTGCATCCACACTTTGGACAGGTTCCAGGATTTTCTTTTGCAACTACCACTTCACCACAGTCATCACAATAATATGCCGGGATTCTATGTCCCCACCATAACTGTCTCGAGATACACCAGTCACGGATGTTATCTGTCCAGTTGAAATAGGTTCTGTCTAAGGAAGATGGAATTAATTTAATCTCGCCTTCTTTAATTGCCTTCACTGCCGGCTTGATTAACTCATCCATCTTTACAAACCACTGCTGTTTAATCATTGGTTCTACTGTTGCTTTACATCTATCATGAGTTCCTACATTGTGTGCGTGTGGTTCTACCTTTACCAACAAGCCCTGTGCGTCCAAATCTGCCACAATCTGCTTTCTGGCCTCATAGCGGTCAAGTCCTTCATACTTTCCACCGTTTTTGTTGATGGTTGCATCATCGTTCATCACATTGATTTCTTCTAAGTTATGTCTCTTTCCAACTTCAAAGTCATTTGGATCATGGGCTGGAGTAATCTTTACACAACCGGTTCCAAACTCTTTGTCAACATACTCATCTGCTACCACTGGGATTTCACGTCCTACCAAAGGAAGAATCAGAGTCTTTCCAATCAGATGCTTATACCTGTCATCCTCCGGATTCACAGCCACAGCAGTATCTCCAAGTAAAGTTTCCGGTCTTGTGGTGGCAATCTCTACCATTTCATCACTATCTTTTACCGGATAGTTGATGTGCCAGAAGTTGCCATTTTGTTCTTCATGTTCTACCTCTGCATCTGAGATTGATGTCTGACATACCGGACACCAGTTTACAATTCGAGAACCTTTATAAATCAATCCATCCTTGTACATTTTGATAAATACTTCTTCTACTGCTTTCGAGCATCCCTCGTCCATGGTGAAACGCTCTCTGTCCCAGTCTGCGGAAGAACCTAGTTTCTTTAACTGTTTTATAATTCTTCCGCCGTATTCTTCTCTCCACTCCCAGGCTTTTTCTAAGAATCCTTCTCTTCCTAAGTCTTCCTTGGAAATCCCCTGTTCCTTTAATGCATTGATCACCTTTACTTCCGTGGCTATACTTGCGTGGTCTGTTCCTGGCTGCCATAAAGCGTTATATCCCTGCATTCTCTTATAACGGATTAAAATATCCTGCATAGTATTATCCAAGGCATGTCCCATGTGTAACTGTCCGGTAATATTTGGCGGTGGCATGATAATGGTAAACGGTTTTTTACTCTTATCCACCTTGGCATGAAAATATTTCTTATCTAACCATTTGTTATAAAGTCTCTCTTCTATGTCCTTTGGATCATAGGTCTTGTTTAATTCTTTGCTCATACTCTCTTCCTTTCTATGATAAAAAAAGCCCTTCACAGACATCAAAATCTGCAAAGGGCGAATGTCTCGCGGTACCACCTTACTTCATGGTTCACACCATCTTGAAAATCTTTTAACGGGGACCAACCGGGAAAAGCTACTTCCAAATAATCATCTTTCACTTTTCCGATTCAAAAGCTACCTTCCACAGCACCTTCTTACAAATCCCTTTCAGCCTACGAGGACTTTTCTCTTTTAAGGGTAATCTGTGTACTCCTCTTTCTCGCTATCTTTTCCATATAACTTGAACTTATCTTACTGTAAAACAGATTGATTGTCAATTATTTTTTGTTACAACAACAATTTACTACCCCTCAAGAGACCCACGTCGTAGGCAATGATTCCTTTCTCTTACCTTCCCATTCCCGCGAGCAGGCAGGAGCCGACGCCGGGTGCGTAGCAGAGGCGCTTCGGGCGGTGGCCTGCGGAAGGGCTACATAAGTTCTTACGAATCATGGTTGTTATTCTTTATCAAACCCGCCTTCCACATAAGCTCTCAACACTTCCCCAACACTCCAAGCCTGACCATAGCAGCCACGGGAAATATTCGGTTCATCCCCATCAAATATCTCTGCAATGGTTCCAATACAGCCATCCATCAGGTGGTCCTCCATTGGTGCCAGCAACTGTTTTGCATACCTTCTGCCTTCCTCAGTATCTCCATACACTTTAAGATAGGCTGTGATAAATCCACCCAAAGGAAATCCCCAGGCAGTTCCCTGATGGTAGGCTGCATCCCTATCATGCAGTTTCCCAGCATAAATCCCCTTATACTCACCATCTTCCGGAGATAAGGAGCGCAGTCCATAAGTGGCATACAGTTTGGAAACCACGGTATCAACAATCGCCTTCTCCTGTTCCCGGCTAAGCATAGTATAGGGAAGAGAAACTGCCCAAATCTGGTTTGGTCTTATCTTATCATCATTTCCATCATCATCCACCACATCATACAGACACTGCTTCTCTTCATTCCAGAATTTTTCACAAAAGCTTTCCTTCACCTTTTGTGCCAGGTCTTTAAATGAGTCCTTGTCCTTATCACCAAAGCGGGTAGCCAGATCATACATCACATTCAAAGCATTATACCAAAGTGCAGAAATCTCTACCGGTTTTCCATGGCGTGGGGTCACCACCCAGTCATCCACCCGCACATCCATCCAGGTCACCTGATCCAGACCATCCCCTGCATGGATTAAGTAGTCCTTATCCATTCCAATGGAGAAATGGGTACCCTTGATATAATACACGATAATCTCCCGTAATTTTGGATATATCTCTCTTCGAATAAACTGGTAATCCTCCTCTTTTCCTGTGTACTCTAAGTATTTCTGCACTGCATAGAAATACCACATGGAAGCATCCACCGTATTGTACAGTGGCTCCAGCCCTTCATCCGGAAACATATTAGGAACCAGTCCCTTTTTCACATACTTGGCAAAACTTTTTAGAATCTCCTGGCAATCTTCATATCTTTTGGTCATCAGGGTCAGTCCCTGTAAGGCAATCATGGTATCCCTTCCCCAGTCCGTAAACCATGGCAACCCCGCCAAAACGGTTTTTCCTCCTGTGGATTCTCTTTTTGTAATAAACTGATCCGCTGCGTGTACCAAAGTCTTTGCAAAATCACTTTGTACCCCGGATTTCTCCTCTAATTCCTCACAGCGAATCTGTTCTGCGTAAATAATATCAAAGGCGCGCTTTGGAATTTTGCCCTGTTCGATAGTACAGACCACAGAAACCTTTTTACATTCTCCCGGCTTTATCTTAATATTAATCTCGTACGGTGTATAATTATTTTCAATACAGGTCATTCCTGTGGAGATTTCCGTCTGAAGCTCCATATCCACATCAAAAATATCATCCCTTTTTTTGATATCACCATCACTGACATAAAAACGGATTGCAATATTTTTGTTGGCCTCCGGAACCAGGGTAATGGTATCCCTTGAGTTGGTGGTACTAAATTTTAGTTCTGCCCTTTCACTTCTCTCATGATGATCCCTGTAATTAAAAAGCGGTACCAAAGTAAGCGTTGCCTCTTCACTGCCTCCCATAATATCATAACCGATAGCCACGGTATTTTTCCCATGTTCCATGGCAATGGTTTTCTTCACAAATACCCCTTGTGCATAATAAGTATACTCCGGCATATATTGATAAGTAAAACTTTGTAAATATTTCTGTCCTTCTTCGTTATTTCCTCCCGGTCTCTGATTGGTTGCAAAAGAATAGGTCTGATTTCCCACCTTCAATTCCTCGTTAATCTTAGACAGCACCATAACTCTCTCAACCGGTGCATGTAAGCTTGCAATTAACAATCCGTTATGCTTTCTTGTATGGGCACCAATAATGGAAGAACCTGCATAACCGCCTATTCCATTGGTTATTACCCATTCTCTCTGAATTCCTTCCCCAAAAGTTTTCCAATAGCCCTTTCCAAATCTTCTCATCTTCATACCATCTACGTCTCCCTACTTTAAAAATCCATTGATAATCTGTGCTTCCGCCTCTGCCTCCGTCAATCCCAAAGTCATCAGTTTCATCAACTGTTCCCCTGCAATCTTTCCAATGGCTGCCTCATGTATCAGGCCTGCATCGATATGATTTGCATTGATTTTAGGAATTGCAGATACCTTTGCCTCATCCATAATAATGGCATCACATTCTGTATGTCCATGACACTTGTTATTTCCATTTACACTAGACAGGAACACCTGACTGGACTTATCCTTTGCAACGGAACGTGATATCACATGGGTACTGGCATTTTCACCATTTAATTCCACCTCAAAATCCGTCTTTGCCACCTGGGTTCCATGTGTCATAATTTTTTCTTTTATGATTAAAGTAGCATCTTTATCAATCTTTGCTTTCGTCACACGCTCTGTGGAATCTACCCCTTTAATCTGAACAGTATCCATCTCCATGTAACTGCCCTCTTCCATATTCACAATAGTCTGTGGATTTAAAATACGGCTTCCTTTTCCGTCTCCCTCTCCATAATGCTTTTCGATATACTTCACTTTTGCATTCTTTCCCACAAAGAAACTGTGAATTCCATCGTGTTCTGAATCTGCATCTCCGGAATTATGGATTCCACACCCTGCTACAATCGTAACATCTGCCCCCTCTCCAATATAGAAATCATTATATACCATTTCCTTTAATCCGCTTTGACTTAATACCACCGGTATATGAACACTTTCATTTTTCGTTCCCGGTTTGATTATAATATCTATCCCTGGTTTATCTTCCTTGGTAACAATATCAATATTGGCTGTGGTATTTCTGCCTGCTTTTTCTCCATTGGCACGAATATTATATGCACCCTCTGGCACCTCATGCAAACCAGACACCTGTTCTAATAAATTCATCTGTATTGCATCCATGATTAACAGCCTCCTTTATAAAATCTACATCCTGCAGAACCCTTTAACAATTCTGGCAAAATTTCACTCTTCGCTCCCATATCCGCTACTTCTCCATTGGCCATAACCACAATCTTGTCTGCAATATTTAAGATTCTCTCCTGATGGGAAATAATCAATATGGTTCCGTTGATATCCTGATACATCTTCTCAAAAACCTGTATCAGATTCTGAAAACTCCAAAGGTCAATTCCAGCCTCTGGTTCATCAAAAATAGAAAGCTTGGTTCCTCTGGCTATAATCATTGCGATTTCTATTCTTTTTAACTCTCCACCAGAAAGACTCCCATTTACTTCCCTTTCAATGTAGTCCCTGGCACACAACCCTACTTCTGACAAGTATTCACAGGCCTGAGCTGTAGTGAGATTCTTACCGGAAGCCAGGCGAATCAAATCTTTTACTGTGATTCCCTTAAATCTTACCGGCTGCTGGAAAGCAAAACTGACACCTAACTTTGCCCGTTCTGTGATGGACATATCCGTGATATCCACCCCATCCAGCAGAATTTTTCCACTACTTGGCTTGCGAATTCCTGCAATCACCTTTGCCAAGGTGGATTTACCTCCGCCGTTTGGTCCGGTAATTGCCACAAATCTATCTTCTATTTTTAAATTTACATTTTTTAATATTTCTTTGTTCTCATCAATATCATCTGATACTGTAAGAGAAATGTTTTGTAACTCCAGCATGTGCGACCTCCTATGTTTTATTCCATAATGAGTAATTATACCTTGCTTTGCTTTATTTTGCAATAAAAAAGGGGGATACCCCTTTTTGAAGTATCACCCTTTTTTTTTCCCTTATACCTGTTTTTGAAATCCGCCAAACGGCTCCTTATCACTTTTACGGTAACTTGGATTCCACTGGCATGATAATGGCAGCTATGATGTAAGCCAAAATCCCGCTTCCTGCACACAATACAAATACCACCCATAGAAGTCGAATCACCGTCGGATCCACATTGAAGTATTCTCCGATTCCTCCACATACTCCACATAACATCTGATTTGTGCTTGAACGTACCAATCTCTTTTCTCCCATAATAATCTACATCCTTTCCTTAATCTAAATAAATATTTATGTTACCTAAATTACATTCTGCGTTAATAGTATTTGTTGCATCATTGTCAATGTGCTTTGAAGCATCCATCCCGGCAATTTCGTAGTCTCCTACACTCACATTTCCCATAGCACAGCTTAAATCAATATTATAATCGTTTTCCTCACCTTGAAGCTCCATCTCTATCTCACCCATATTACATTCTACCGTTATCTCCTTTGACTTTTTTGCAGTATCCACTTCAATTCTTCCTGCATTCACTTCCAGTTGAATCTCCTTTTGGGCATCCAGTTGGTCTATACTAAGATTTCCTGCATCTACATTTCCCTTAAGCCCTGTTGCCTTTATTTTTTCTAACTCCACATTACCTGCTCCAATAACAATTTCCATCTGCTTTGCCTTAAGTGTATCCGCTTCTATGTTTCCTGCTCCTACATCCAATTTCATTTTTTCAAATTCTGTTTCTGGCAGTTGCAAAGTTATATCGCATCCAATATCTACAAGACCTTTTAAAGACTTGATTTCCCTCTCACAGGATATGACCAAGGTTTCATTTTCAACCTTACAGGAAAAATCACTTCTTTTGTCACCATCCACCTCTACATAAATCTTATCCTCATCCCCATTACTTTCTATGGTCACATTACTGGCTCCTATGACGCATTCAATGCTTTTGATGCCATCCTCTTTCACAGAGAAGGTATAAGATTTTTCAAAATCCTTACTGTCATCATCACCGATGTAGACCCCTTGTTTTCCCACATTCACCTTAAATTTATTCATTGGCTTGTAAGAAAAACCGCCATCTTCCGTCATAGAAATAAATGTCTGAAGACCTCCACCAATGGCTCCTACAATACACAGTGCCATTCCTACACCTATGATAGCCAATGCAGTTATCACACTTCTTCGATAAAACTTCTTCATGAAATCACCTCTTTTTCCTCACCAAACAACCTTTTCCACAATTTCTTACACAATTTCCAAAAGTACGGAATCACATCTCGGATTCCCCATACCACAAAGTCAAGGGCAATGATACCTATACCAAACAGTATACAACCGATTCCCACGCAAATGAGCGCCGCCATGGGTGCAACCGGAATCACCAAAATACCCGCTACAATCACTGCAACACCCGCTACCAAAAGAGAGATACTCACTGCAACCGCCGCCACAGCAATTCCAAAAACCGCTGCCACAATCCCTATGACTGCACCCAACAATCCTCCCAAGATGCCGCCCCAGAAGGGAAAGGTAAGACAAAGGATAATAGCTAATAATATTGCCTGGGAACGATCCAGATTTCGGAAAGAAAATCTATGTTTTCCCTTTTTCTCTTTATAATAATTTCTATCATCTTTCCTGCGTTTTCCCACTTCTGAATTTCTCATAAGCTCATTCTCTCTGTCAAGATCATGGTACCCGTTTTCATCAAACTCTCCATCTTCTGACTGAGCCAGCCCTTTCTTGATAGAGCAGGCTATTTTTTCCGGATTGTCCACCCGTTCTAATACATCCTCTGTATCACGAAAGCCTGCCTCTTCAAAATATTCTTCATAGTACTGAATGGCTTCTTCCTGATCTGCCTTTGGCACATCACTTAACAATTTTGTCAGTTGTTCAATAAACTCCTGTTTTGTCATTCTTCACTCCTCCTTCGAACATCTGGGTAATTTTTGTGGAATAATTTATCCATTCTTCCCGGTATTCTTCTAGGACGGTTTTTCCTTTTTCCGTCAATTTGTAATATCTTCTGTTTCTTCCACCGTGTTGCTCATCATATACTTCCAAGCAGGCATCCTTTTGCAATCTTCTAAGCACCGGATATAAGGTAGATTCTGATATATCCAGCACAGACCTTACATCCTGGGTAATACTGTACCCATAAGTACCATTTTCTGTTCGGGATACCACTGCCAGCACAATTGCATCTAATAAGGTGGAACCTGTGTTAAATACCATGTGACCCCTTCCTTTCTTGTATTCATATAATACTATATGAACAACTATGTTATACACCATATAATATCATAAACTATATAAATGTCAATAGTTTTTTATAAAAAAAATAATATTATACAATGTATAATATTATTTTTGTATTTTTATCTACTTTTTCCAAAAACTCCGATACTTTTTTTGTCTCAGAAGCCTTAAAACCTGCCGCAAAAAACTAAGTTCCTTTTCTGAGACCTGCTTTTCTCCAAAAGCACAGGCAAGCCCAATATTTTTTACCAGCAGTTTTTGTTTTGAAGTCAACGAAGGCGCCAATTTCCCAAGCCACTGATAAAACTCCTGGGAAGAGGAAGAAATTCCCTGAGCCATTCCTGATTTTTCCATGGTCTGATGTATCGTAGCAAGCAGCGAAAGTGCCCTGTCATTTGGTTGCTGACTTTTGTCGTATCCGTTCTTTCGCCGATATTTTTTATATTTTCTAATTCCGTACAGCCCTAGTAAAATTCCACCCAAGCCTCCTAGAATCACTCCACCATAAACTTTGATACTATGTATCATCTTTCTTTCCTCCAGGGCCTGCTGTATTTCTTCCTCTGTCAGTTCCTCTGGTGCTAAAAATGTTTCCTCCTCTTGACTCATATCCCCCTTCTGCTGTTTTTCTACTTCCTCCGGAGAAACTCCGTAGATATTTTGCAGCACTCCTATATTCCCCGGTGTGGTTTCCACAGGTACCCACCCGGTCTGGGGAACATAAATTTCAACCCATGCGTGGGAATTGTCCGATTGCAACAACGCCGTATAGCTTCCATCCGCATTTTGTGTAAATAAATTTTCCGGTGCTGCATACCCGGTAACATATCGTGCCGGTATATGTAACATTCGAAACATCACAACTGCAGAGGATGCAAAATGTGCACTATATCCTTCCTTACTCTCCTCCAGAAAATATTTCACAAAGTCCTGGTTCTTTGGAAGCTTGGGAACTTTAAGATTATAGCTTTGATTCTTTACCAGATAACTGGTTACAAAGGTAATTGCCCGCTTCATATCATTTGCCTTAGGATCTTTTGGCATTTTTTGCTTATCACATTCCTCCTGAAGCCAGTCTAACTCCTGGGGTACCCACAGATAATTCTGTCTTACAAAGGCATTGTATTCGGATTCCACCTGATCCAGATATTCTGTCTTATTTTGATTTCTTTCTAACATGCTTTTGACATAATCACTCATCCTGTAATATTGAAATTCATTGTCCATCTGGGACTGATACGCAACACTCCCCTCCGCATCCTGAATAGAATAGTACCCGTTTAAATATGCACAATACGGTACGAAAGTGAACTTATCGCTGGCATGTATATTCTGAACTTTCATGATTCCCATCTGGGAGTTTTGGTCTGTATTCTTGGATTCTTCATATAACTGTCTTAAAAACGGTAGATTATTCACATATAACTTAGCATCCACTTGGGTGTGCCAATAAAGCGAGGCATTATCAAACAATTTTTCTTGAAGTTTACTCCACTTGTTTTTTTCATATACACTCCCAATATACCCTTTTAAATATACCGTTTCCTTTGGCTCTATACTTGTTGTCACAATTATGTCATCCATATTGGTCAAAGCATAGCCGGCCACATCACCCAGTGTTCCATCTTCAATGCCACCTCCGGCTGTCTGAACTTTAAGGCTCCACTTCCCATTGGAAATTACAGGCAGATATTCTACCACTACACGAACCACCTTATTCTGCATTTTAGCCCCCATTTTCTCTATTACTGAAAACTTTTCTGGCATAAACGGCATCACCAGATACAAGCAGACCAACAAAGAAATAATGATATTTAAAATCACCACCATCCCTGACTGCTGTTTCACATCTAAAAAATATTTGCAGGATACTTCTTCCTCTTTGGGATTTGTGTGAAGTCTTTCCGGTTTTCCAATAAAGCTGCTGTTTTCTGCCACACTCCCCAGATAATGCATTGTAATCAGCAAAAGGGATAAGCCACTTACATTACTTCCCGCAAAAAGTACAACCATAAAAAGTGGAAATTCCACAAGAAAAACCAACAACACATCCGATGTTACAAGCATGGAATATGTAAGTATCACCCCTATCACGCCCTGACATATCATAAGGAAACCTGTCATTTGATAATAGTTCAGCACCTGATTTGTGGTTTCTACGTTGCTTTGGTACCTCAGATTAAAAGAAGCAATGACACTCTCAATAATATCCATCACACCGTCTATAATAAAATTTCCGTTGGTGACAACAAATAAAACAACGATTCCAAGCACCCCAAGATAAATATATCTTTTGATGGTCTTTGCTATTTTCATAGAGAACAGAATGAAACACACCACAGTAAACGCCACTCCACTTATGTAAAGAATACTCTTATTGCAATACACTTGAAATGCCTTAAAAAAGCCTAAGGTAATCCCTTCCACTCCCATAAGCAACAGTATCACTTGAAAAAAATTTCCAAACGTTTTGGGCAGTACCACGCCATTTCCACTATGCATCTGCATTTGTGACCCAACAAGGCTGTTTGTCCACGTGGTTTTTTTCTTTATTTTTTTCCCGATTTTTTTCTTATTTTCCTTGGTCAAAATATTTACGAATCCTTTCCTTCTTCCCAGTATATCTTCCCATCCAGACCGATTACAATGGTATGAATTTTTTCTCTGTCTACAATTTTTTCGAAAAGATCATATGCCTCTAATTCTCTTTCGCAGATAAGATTTTGAATCAACAGCATCTGGTATTCAATAAAATCTTCTTCCGATTCTATATAAAGCATTACTTTCTGCTCCCCCTGTTGCCAGGTAACATAATGGGAAACTCCCCATTTTAATATCTCCCAGGACAAAGAGGATACCCTGTCTAAAAATACATCATATTCCCCTCTGCTATACTTCTTGGACTGATTCAAATCCAATGCAATCATAACTCCACTCTCTGAGGTTTTTAAATACTCTCTTACCAATAGAAGGTCCATTTTGGCAGTTAACTTCCAGTGAATCTGTCTCATATCATCCCCATCCTGATACTCTCGCACATCATAGGTTTCATACACATCTTCACCATACTTCCCCGCAAAATCTCCTGCCTGGGCTAACACATCCGTCATAGGGATGTTGGTCCATGGCAGAATGTACATACTTTTTGGGGGAAACGCACACGCTTTCTTCCAAGAAAAAACATGAAATAAATCCCACACTCTTACATAATTCACACGGATATCCACATAGCCACAATGCTCTGTCTTCAGATATCCTTCCAGACACACACTCCCCTGTGCCAAAACCACACCGTATAATTTCATGGTCTTATATTTTCCATGATTGGAGTCTCTGTAAGAAATTTCTACTTCCATATTATTTACAGGCAACTTACTTTCATTCTCAAACACTACCCCAATCCTTACATAATCTCCCCGGGTAATGGCATTCTCATATAGCTGGATTCTACCCCTGATTCCCCTTGTAACATATGCCAGTTCCACAATAGAACAGACCGCCATGAGGATTGTTGTTCCCATGGCAAAATCTGCGTATAAACTGTCAGACATCAAATAAACAATGGCGAGTAATAGAAGATAAAAACAATAAGAAATTCTATTTTTCATATGGTTCTTCCGGTCTTGGCATCCTTACCTGTCCAAGGATTTCATGAATGATCTGTTCCGTGCTCACCTGTCTCATTCTTGTCTGGTGGGCCATCTTAACTCTATGTCTCGCCACGTCAGGAAATACTTCCTTTACATCTTCTGGAATGACAAATCTTCTTCCATTCACATATGCGGCTGCCTTTGCCATTCTGGCCACCGCAATAGAACCTCTGGTACTGAGCCCTAACTGTATCTGTTCGTGGGTTCTGGTTGCATCTGAAAGTGAAATGATATAATCCATAATCCTGTCATGCATATAAATTTTTTTTACCTGTGCCTGCATTTTTTTCAATTCTTCTCTTGTGATGACCGGACAAATCCCTTCTACCATCTCCTTTTTTTCCCAATCACGCAAAATATCCTTCTCTTTTTCTCTCTCAAGATACCCCATTACAATACATATGAGAAATCGGTCCAATTGAGATTCCGGCAGCATCTGAGTACCTGCAGCTCCCACAGGATTCTCAGTTGCAATCACCATAAACGGGTCAGGAACCTGTCTTGTAATCCCATCAACCGTTACAGAATATTCTTCCATAACCTCCAATAACGCTGACTGTGTCTTTGCAGATGTACGGTTAATCTCGTCCGCCAAAAACACATTACAAATCACTGCTCCCTCATGATATATAAAATTGCCTGTTTCCTTGTCATAGGAAGAAAATCCTGTAATATCCGATGGCAGTACATCCGGAGTAAACTGAACACGCTTTTGCTCCAGACCCATTGCTTTTGCAAAGGTCAGAGCCAGTGTGGTTTTCCCCACTCCCGGAATATCTTCAATGAGAACATGTCCCTGAGCTAACACTGCCATCAATACCTTTCGGATGCATTCGTCCTTTCCAATCACAACTTTTTTTACTTCTTCCATAATCATCTCTATCTTCTTCTGCATCTATGAAACCTCGTAATCTATCTGCATTATTTGCTATTTTCCTCTATATCTGAAAATTATAAATATAACATACAATAAAATTACAATTCCCGCAATAGTTCCATAGCGTTCCAGGGTAATTTGTTTTTGGGAATAGCTTATTGTGCTGTCTTGTAAAATCTCCTCCGTCACGGGAGTGATTTCCTCCACATCGATACTTGTCAATTCTACCTTGTCCTTTTCTCTGCTTTGAACTTCCTCCTTACTTCTTACGGCTGTCACCAGATATCTGTGGGTATTTTTTGTATAAGGATGGCAGGTAACTAAAGTAATTTTATCTTCTCCTGGCACAATCTTTACTTTGTCCACCTGGTTTGGAAGTATGATTTCCACATGAGATACACGGTAAATCAGTTTTTCAAACACAGTGTCTAACTCAATTTTATCTCCCAACTGTAACAATTGTATATTTCGAAACATGGGAGTACTCCCACCCCCCCGATGGGCTGCAATGACACTGTTGGAGTTTTCCCCTCCTATGGGCATGGAAGTCTGTCCCAGCAATACCGCTCCTTTTTTCATATTCTCTTTTGTGGCCCCTAAGTATACGGGAAGCTCCTGATTCAATCTTGGAATCCACAAAATTGCAATTACATTTTCCGAAAATCCATACCCCCTTAAATCAAAACAGCTATCCTCATAGGAAAAGGCATCCTTAAGGTCTTTTTGATTTTCCTTATATATTTTTTCATTATATGCCTTTAATTCATGATATAAACTTTCCAACTGACTTTTATTTTCATTTTCTCTATCTGTCTCTTTGCCCTGGGACATTGGTACTGTCAACCTTTCCTCATTATCCCCAAAAGGAGTTTGGGCGAAATCCGTTGATTCCTTCTCAAACTCCTTTACTACAGCCTTTCTGGAATATTCTCCATAAAGCTCCGCCATCTTGGGATACATACAGATACCTGCACCCACAAGCATCAACAGAATAGAAAAAATACGAAGTGATTTTTTCATTTTCTCTTTCCCTTGTTCTTTTTCTTTTTATTTTTATTTTTATTTTTATTTCTATTTCTATTTCTTTGCATGGACCGTTTCAATAATAGAATGATGACAACCAATTCCAGACCAATCACGATAACTGCAATTACCAGTAATACCGGCCATACATCAATCAGTCGTTTCACAACCATTCCTGTGCTAAATCCCTGATATCCTTCTTGTGTCACTTCTTCCTCTCCCGTATACGGGATTCTATGTCCTCTTACCAGCAAGCGGTGGGAATTAATCGCATAAGGAGTACAGGTAACTAAAGTACAATAATCTTTTCCTTCCACAATCTGCAAATCACTGATATCCTCCGGCTCTACCACCTTAATCTGGTCTACCTCATAGGCAAGAACTTCATCCAAAATATGCAGATAAAACTTATTTCCCTTCTCTACTTTATCCAGATCGGTGAACAATACCGCATCCGGCATACCACGGTGTCCTGTCAAAACCGAATGGGTACTATCTCCCCCCAAAGGGAAAGAGGACTCTTCAATATACCCTACCCCTTTTTCCAACACCTCTGCTGTCGTTCCATGGTAGATGGGAAGATTCACATCTATCTTTGGTATGGTGATATACCCTAAGGCACTGCCAATGCCCAACATATCCAGATAACTGCTTCCTTTTGTTTTCCATTCTCCTGTCTGGTTCTGAACCACCACTTCTTTTAGCTGACTGTTATACTCGCTGGCAGCCTGCTTAATTGCATCGATTTCTTCTTTTTCCATCTGCTCAATTTCTTCCTGATAATTTTCAATTACCTTAGTAGCATTTCTATTATACAGTATATTACTAAAAAAAGGATACATTGCAATAGCAAATCCTGATAAAATTATCAGGATTGCACCAAATGTTTTTATTTGTTTCATCTTTTTACCTTAAATCTCTGAATCATTTCACTTAATCTTTGTGCCTCTTCCGACATCATCTGGGTAGAAGCTGCCGTCTCTTCTGCTGTAGCCATATTTGTCTGTACTACATCTGAAATATTATTCATTTCATTCTGAATATTTTGTGATTTTTCTGACTGTTCTTTTGCTGCTGTGGAAATCTCTTCAAATGCCCCTGCAATTTCTGAGGAATCATTGACAATATTATTTAAAGTATCAAATGTTTTTTCTGCATACTCATGGGCTTTGGCGATTGCACTGATACACTTTTCTATCAGTTCCTCGGTCTTTTTGGACGAATCACTACACTTACCTGCCAGACTGCCAACTTCATCCGCAACAACAGCAAATCCTTTTCCATTTTCTCCAGCTCTTGCGGCCTCTACCGCTGCATTTAATGCCAGAATATTTGTCTGGAATGCAATAGAATCAATGGTTCCCACAATCTTTTGAATATCGGAAGACATTTCTCCAATCTGTGCAACAACAGAACGCAGCTCATTCATCTGTGCGTTTCCATTTTGAATCTCTGTATCTAAATTATGTAATTTCTGTTCGATTAACACTTCACTCTCAGAGGTTCTTTTTGCCTGAGATGCCATATAGTCAATATCACCTACCACCCGTTGAATGGAATTTGCCTGTGATACTGTCCCCTGGGATAACGCATTGGTTGCACCTGCAATTTCCTGTGATCCATTTCCTACACCTAATGCTGACTGCTGTAATTCCTGAACCAACTGATTTAAAATTCGCTGAATGGAATTCACAGATACTGCCAAGGTATTAAATTCCCCCGGATACTGCTTCATTTCATTGCTGGTCAAATCGCATTTTGCCATACCTTCCAAAATTCCATTGGTTTCTTTTATTACGGTAGTAATATTATTCTGCAGTTCCACCGTAGCTCTTGATAGGATTCCCACCTCATCTTTTGCCTTAGATGCCTTGCATTTCGCTGTAAAATCTCCCTTTGATAATCGCACTAGAACTTCCTGGACCTGCACAATGTTCTTGCTGATATAAGATGCAATCAGCATGGAAATCACCACTGCAATTACAATGGCAATCAAATCCAAAAAACCAAGTTTTAGGTACGTGGTAGAAATCATCTTAGTAAAATCACTATCCGGTGAACATATAATGATACTCCAATCATTGGTATTATCAATCTTGGCAAATCCACAGGTAATCTTCTCCCCGTTTTGGATGTAACTTACATTCCCCTCTTCCTTCTCCTTCATTGCATTGCACAGAGTGGCAAGATAACTTTCTTTTGGAAGTTCCATATTGTTGATGAGTTCTTCCTCCTGGTGTACAATTACCATTCCATCTTTGTCAACAATATAAGCATAACTATTCTCACTAATCTTAATATCAGAGACAATCTGGGTCATAAAATCCACGTCTGCTCTAAAGTATACCACACCGATAATATTTTTAAAACTATCATATACCGGTGCTGCAATACTAAATCCATAAGTATTGGTGTACTTACTCAATGTGATATCCGAAACATTGATTTCTCCTGCCAATGCTTTTTGTACATATTCCCTGTCACCAAAATCTGTTCCGTCATTTAAACTAACACCTTTGGAGTCTAAAAGATTCCCACTGGTAAACCCATATTTTTCGGCATAATCACTGACCGCCTTGACACGTTCTTCTTGAGTTTCTGCCGATACAACATCTTGTTCCTGACTCACTACCTCCACAATACTTTTGTAGTTAGCTAATTTGGTGGAAATCTGATTGGATGCCCAGTCCGCCCCTGTCTCCATATTGCTTTGTACCAGCTTATTTTTTACACTGATACTGCCATTGTAGGATATCATTCCTACCAATATCAATAATACCACCACGGTTCCACTAAATATACAAGTAATTTTTGTCTTTAATTTCATACTTATCCATATCCTTTCTTAATTTATGTTTCTACATCCAGCATTTCTTCTGGCAAGCTTTTTAAAAAAGAAAATCCAATGCTGCGGCTTCCTGCAAGACTGGCACAAGAGAATGATGCCTTTTGAACCACTATGATTTCAAAAGGTACCCTCTTTAAAATCTCCTCTTTTATCTGATTTACTTCCTCAATGGTACATCCTACATAACTTATTACCAAAATGCTATTTGATATCTTTTTCTTAAACAAAAGGCTTCTTCTTATTGCTTTCTGCCATGCAAAATGTAACTCACCCATAAATGCTGTTGTGAACTTCAAGCTGCTATTGTGCATGTGCAACACAGGATGCGCACCTGACAATTTCAACATTCTGCCTATAGGTACACTTATTTTTCCTCCTTTCAGCAGCCCATAGGTGTGATTCATAACAAAAGTAGTTCCAATCCTTGTTTTTAGGTATTCCACTTTTTCTAAGACTTCTTCTTTTGACATTCCTTTGGCTGCGCAATGGGCTGCATAAAGTACCAGCAATCCCTCTCCACAGGAAATTTGACCGGATTCCACCACATTGACACGTTCAAAACTTCTTGCTGCATTTACTGCATTGGCATAACTTTGTCCTGCATTTTTAGCCATTGAAATATGAATAACATTTTCTGCCTCATCTAACGCCTCGGAAAAAAACTCTTCAAATTCTTCTACGGATGCGGTGTTTACATTGGCATTCTGTCCTGATGCTGACATATACTCTTCAATGTAATCCGAACTGATTTCTTTGGTATCCATAAACCTTCCATGGTCTGTTATGATATACAAATACATAATTTTAATCTGCAATTTTTCTGCCTGTTCCTCAGATATATCGCAAATGCAATCCGTTGTAATCAGGAGCTTTTTCCTTCGATTCCTCCTCCTTGTCACTTTTTGAAAACTTCCATGCTCGTTTTTTTCTATTCCTCCCAGAATTGTAATATATGATTCTGGAAGGTTACTCAGAATCGCTTGTTCTAAGCTTTGGACCTGTACTGGTTTTTCCACATAGCCATCAAAGCCATATTCTTCACAAAGCCTAGATGCCTCTTCAACACTTGCGGCTGTAAGGAGAAGCACCTTGGTATCTCTGCACAATCCATTTTGTTGTCTCCTAATCTCCACCAGCGTTTCCCCACCATTCATATGACCCATCTGATAATCTATAAGAATGATATTATAGGTCTTCTTCATAGTGAGCCCTAAACATTCCTCCCCGCTTTTGGCTATATCGATTTGCATTTTTGTCTCTTCCAGTAGCCTTGCCTCCAAAGAAGCATTTAACGCATTGTCATCTACAATAAGAATTCTGGCCTTAGGTGCCTGAAAACTTGCTTTAAAGGTATCCTTCATAGCTTTTTTGTGAAAAAAGGAATAATTTCCAATTTCTGACCTGTCCACCACTTTTTGATACAGTGAAACGGTAAATATCGTTCCCTTCTTATAAATACTGTCTACTGTGATTGTTCCACCAAGCATATCTACCAGTTGTTTTGTAATGGATAATCCTAAACCATTGCCTTCGATTTTCCAATGCTTATTTTCCTCCACACGCTGAAAAATATTATATAGACTATCCAAATCTTCTTTTCGAATACCTATCCCGGTGTCTGCCACCGCAATGACTAACCGTACCCCCTTTTCTTTCGCATCTTCCACATCCACACGCAATAAAACACTTCCCTGTTCTGTATACTTAACTGCGTTGGTAAGTATATTTAACAAAATTTGTTCTATCCGCTTCTGATCTCCATATAACACCAATGGTAAGTCCCCTGAAATATCTACTTCAAACTTCAGTTTCTTCTCCTGTGCTCTCACACTGATAATATCTATGATTTCCGAGAACAGCTCTTTTGTATTGTAGGGCATTGGATGAATTTTCATCTTATCCATTTCAATCTGGGAGAAATCAAGCATATCATTTATCAAGCTAAGCAACACCTTACTGGCATTTTTGATTTTCACTCCATAGTCCTGAATATTCTCATCCTTGCTCTCTCTTAATATCATTTCATCTAATAGCAAAATAGAATTAATCGGTGTTCTGATCTCGTGACTGACATTTGCAAATAACTTATTCTTTGACTGCACTAACCTCTCTATTTCTTCTTTTTGACGAATCACAGTATTTTGTTCTCTTATGAAAATTGATATTTGAAATTTAAGCACAGCCCCTAAACACAGACCAACCATAACCACGCTAAACAAAGAGTCAAAATAGATATCACCTTTTTGAGAGTACTCCTTAACATATTCCGGGAAATGATAGGCGATGTAGTATAACATCAAATCTATGAAAACAGTCACGCCCTGTATCCATACCAACGTTCTCTTATCAAACATCAAGGTGTTATATAAGATTCCAATCAGCAACCAGATAGCAGCTCCACCCATAACACCACCATTGGTTAAAAATATATCAGGAAGAACTATGATATTTAAAACCAGTCCTACTTCCAGAATAGCCGCACTACATTTTCTTAAAACAAGAGTAGCGTATGTACCAATCCCAAAGGCAATAAATAATATAACACATGGAACAGCCACACCAATGCTTTTCTGCACAGCTATGGTCTCTATGCTGGCTAACAATGTTAATAGCATCCCAAAAAACAAGGAAACCCGAAACAATCGTTCTCTTAACTCTACCTCGTTGGTAAAAAATTTATGAAATAAATCAAGGAATATTTTTTTCATCCCATTCCCTCCCCTCTACTGTTTCTTCTCCTGAAATGTAGCATTTGTACATTGTTTGCTATCCACACTCTTTTTGGTATTTCTCAATGTATTTTCTGCGGACATATAATCATTTGCCACAATTTTTCTGCTGACAGCATCCAGTAATCTGTCTAATGATTGTCCTAAGTAGCTGCATTTTTTTAGTTCAGAAACCACTTCCTTCATTTTCTCCTCATCAAATTCGTAGGTAGCTTCCTCAAACCGTTCGATATACTGATTAAATTCTTCCTCTGAAAGTTCTCTAAGCTTCTCTTGTTTTTTTTCGCTGTCCTCTGTCTTTGGCACAACCTTAGCTTTGAACAAAGGATGTTCCATGATAAAGCCCATCACCCGCTGGTATTCTCCTTCAAATGCTAAGTGATTTTCATGGATATATGCAATGTCATCTCTTTTTCCTGCCATTTCCAACTCTTTTGCCATTTCAGAAAGCTTGAGTGCCCCAATAGACTTCATAGAACTTTTTACCCCGTGAACACATATGGTATATTCTGTCCAGTTTTCTTCTTCATACAACCGACAAATTTGTCTATAATTTTCTTCGTAATTTTCAACAAAAACCTCAAGAATATTCAGCAGCCCATCTTTTCCTCCACAATAAGTATATCCGGTTTTCAAATCAAGATCTCCAATCACCAATTCCCCTGCCCCATCCGCTTGGGCTACCTGGGTTTTAGCATCCTGGTGTACTGTGGATGTGTGCTCTATGTCCAGGTTGTCTGTAACCGCATTCTCTGTTTTTTTCGTATCCTGGCTTTTCATTGCCGTTTTTTCTGTTTCTTCTCCCATGGCCTCTTCTTCATATTGAATCTTGTTTATTGGAAGATTGCGAAGAAGTGCCCTCTCAAATACATTTTTTTCTATCGGTTTTTCTACGAAATCGTTAAAACCTGCTTCTATGAATTTTTCTCTCATGCCAGCTACCGCATTGGCTGTTAAGACTATAATGGGTACTAACTGGTAACAACCACCAATACTTCTGATTTTTCTCATAGTCTCTACCCCATCCATTTCCGGCATCATATGGTCCGTAAAAACCAAATCCACAGAGTTGGTCTTAGCCACCTCGATGGCTTCTCTTCCACTTTCTGCTGTCAACACATTGGCATGATATTTTTTCAACAGGGTCTCAATTACTTTGAGATTAATTTTATTGTCATCTACCGCAAGAATGGTGGCAGTGGTTTTGAATTTCCGGGTTACCAGGATATCCTCATTGGACTGCATCTTTTTTATCTCTCCTGCAAGGATTCTTGCAATGGGCACAATATACATTGGCTTATACAAACGGATGACTTGCGGACTCTCCAAAAACTTTTCCTCTTTCTTATCTAAGACTACAATCAAAGATATCCGTTTTGCTAACTCATTAAAATAAGTTTTGGCTGCCTTGTATTCCAACATACTGATAAAAATATGTGTAATTTTCTCTGTGTTTACCATACTTTCCAACTCTGTCTGGCTATGGCATAGTTTGGTTGTCACATGGAGTGATTTTACCATTTGCTCAATATTTCTCCCATATTCATCCCGTATTTCCGATACCACAAAGTGCTCCATATTTACATAGATACCTACGTACAACTTCTTATCGTTTTCTGCCTTGGCAATGGGTGAGATATCGATTACCTTTTGTGGGATTACCACTTTAACATCTGTCCCTACATTTTTTTTACTGCTGATATTCAATACTCCCCCCATATTATTGACTAACATCTGTGAGATGGGGAGACCTAAACCTGCTCCTCCCTGTTTACGATTTCTATGACTGTCAAGCTGACTGAATCCTGCAAATACTTTCCGCAAATTGTTTTCATCCATTCCGATTCCTGAATCTTTGATCTCTATAATTAAATTGATGCCATACTCCTCTTCTCGGTATCCCAGACTAAAAGAAACATAGCCAATCTCTGTGAATTTTATTGCGTTGTCAATTAAATTCAAGATAACCCGACGTATTTTTTTCTCGTCACCATATAACTTCGAAGGAAGATTGGCATCACAGTTTACAATAAATTCTAATTTTCTTTCCGGCAGCTTTCCCTGAGTGCTTTTAATCACCTGGTCAATCATGGAAAAGGTATCATATTCTTCCAGTTCAAGACCCTTTACTCCCTTTTGCAATTCCGAAAAATCTAAAACATTACTTACAATGGCCACAAGATCTTTTCCCGCTTTTTGAATGAGAGAAAGTTTTCCCTTTAATTCCTCTACATCCTCATCCGTTTCAATGGTATCACTCAATCCGTTAATCGTATTTAAAGGTGTCCTTATTTCATGACTGATGTTTGCCAGGAAATCATCTTTGATTCTTTCTGCCACTTTTGCTTCCTGTACGATCCCCACCAAACGTTTCATATTGATGGTTCTTTGTTTATTCCAGAAGGTCACAAGAAGAACTGCAAGATTGGCATTGACGATATAGAAAATTGTCATTCCAAGTCCTTGTTTTTCAAACCCCATATTTTTTCCCGAGACCCCATAATACAAAAACAAAGCATTGAGGCTTAACACAAATGAAAAACTAATTTTATGATTTCCACAAAAACTCACAAGTATCAACATGGTTATATATATGGGAAGAAGCTCCTGAACACTATAAAAGGTAGTACCAAAGATAAATAGGCCGATTTGTATTACAGTTGATACCATAAAGGTTCGCTGGGGCAACGTTCCCATTTTTTTTAATTCTACAATCCAACAAACAGCTAACAATACAGATAGCAATATAATTATGGGAACGGATATACTTCTTAGGTTGTCCGCCAACAAAATAAAAAGAGTATAGACTGTAAAAACCATCATTTGTAATATTGAATTTTGGGGCTGTGGTGCTCCCCTGTTTTCCTTTCCCTGAGCCATACCCATCCCCCCATGTTTTTGCTTTTCTACTGAATCCATCCTTTCGTCCCCCTCCTTATGCAAAGGTCCTTTTCTTTGTATCCACTCTCTTCCATCAAAGACTTACCGCCTAGAAAAATCGGGGCATACCGTTTCAACTCCGCATGCCCCGTTTCATTAATATTTTCCAAATCCACTGCCCAATGAAATAATCTGTTCGTTTTTATCAGCTACAGACGACACACTTGTGTAACTTCTATTGGAACCGCCTTGGTTCGAAACATTTCCACCGAGGTTGTATACAGCAAGTAAATCTATCATACGATTTGCCTGATTTGACAATTCAATACTAGAAGATGCAAATTCCTCACTGGTTGCAGAATTGTTCTGAACTACTTGTGATACTTGTTCAATTGCCTGATCCACCTGACCGATGGCTGTTGCCTGATAGTTGGATGCCTCAGCGATTCCCTCAACAATAGATTCACTTTCCTTGACTACCTCGGTAATCGTAGCAATTGCCTTTGACGTCTCATCGGCAATTTTGGAACCTGCTGCCACCTTGCCAATTGAATCCTCGATTAATTCTGCTGTCTCTGACGCAGCTGCCGCACTTTTTGCTGCAAGATTACGGACTTCCTCTGCCACAACCGCAAATCCTTTTCCTGCCTCACCTGCTCTTGCCGCTTCCACTGCCGCATTCAAAGCTAAAATATTCGTCTGGAATGCAATGTCATCAATTACCTTAATAATCTTTGAGATGCTTTCCGATGACACATTGATATCCTCCATAGCAGTCATCATGTCCTGCATCTGAGACTTTCCATTTTCTACATTGACCATAGCACTGCGCATCAATTCTGCCGCCTTGGTTGCCTCTTTTGCATTTTCCTTGGTCTTGTCAGAAATATCATCAATGGATGCTGTAATCTGCTGGATTGCACTTGCCTGCTCTGTGGAGCCCTGTGCCAACACTTCACTGGCACTTGCCACCTGAGAAGAACTGGTGGTAATCTGATATGCTGCCTCAAAAATATTGGATAAGGCATTGCTGTTTTCTTCCACCATTTTTTTAATCGCTTTACCTAAGATATCTTTGTCAGACTTTGGAGTTACCTGCACCGTCAAATCGCCGTTTGCCACCACATTGGCCAACTTTGCCTGGGAGCGTATATTGTCCACTGCTACCTGGAATTCCCTTGCAAGTTCTGCGAACTCATCTTTTCCTTCTAGTACAATATCCTTTTCCACATCCCCACATGCCAAATTCTTGGCACTTTCTGACAGTGTTTCCATCGCAATTCTCATTGTCCTTAGAATACTAACGGATAAACCTATACTGATAGCTAACATGAGAGCCAGTGCTACTAAATCAAATACCACGAAACTATTATAGAATGTTTCTGATGGTATTCCACTACGCATCAAATGATTCACAGTAGACATTCCTGTCCACACACTAAATACAATCATAAATTCCAAAGTAACAAAGCCACCAATTAATTTTGTCCTAATCTTCATATAAATCACTCTCCCTCTTCTTCTGATAATTTTTCCATTTGTTCCAACACAGCTATATCATCATCATTTAACAATTTGTCCGGGTCTAATAACAGTTTTACTGAATTTCCCACTTTTCCAATAGAGTTGACAAAGACATGATGTGCCTTATCTTTCTTTCCGATACTTGGAGATGGTATAATATTCTTCTGTGAAATTTCTACCACCTCCGCAATGCGTTCCACAATCAATCCCACCACCGTGTCATTTACATTTAATACAATAATGCAGGTTCTGTCGTTATATTCAATGGGTTCCTGACCAAACCTTAATCGCACATCAATTACCGGAATAATTTTCCCTCTTAGGTTGATTAAGCCTTTTATATAATTTTCGCATTCCGGAATTTCAGTGATTTCCTGAAATACAATGATCTCATTTACATACTGTATTTTGATTCCAAAAAATTCCTGACCTGATTTAAAGGTAACATATTTATCTTTTTTCTGTACCTGCTCCTCTTCCTCAGGAAGAAGGTCATTTTTTGCGTTTGTATCCTCCATGTCCTTTCCTCCATTCTCATTTTATTTCACCATTTTTGTTATTCTTCTATCAAACCTGCCGCATCCAGAATAAGAGCAATGCTTCCGTCTCCTAACTGAGTACAGCCCGACAAACCTTTTACCTTTTTTATGTAATCCGGTATGGGTTTTACCACAATTTCCTGCTTGCCCCGTAGTCTGTCTGCCAGAATACATATCACCTGCTTTTCTACCTCCACAATGACCAACATTCCATCTTCTGTATCCGATTGATACCCACTTATTTCGTACCATTCTCCTAAACGAAGAACGGGATATCCCTCTCCTCGAATCATAACAAATTCTTTGCCATCAGGGTTGCGAATCAAACGATTATCTCTGATTCCCACAAACTCCTTCACCATACTGGTCTCAATGACAAAAGAAGAATTTCCCACCTCCATAACAATTCCATCTATGATGGCAAGGGTTAGAGGAATCTTCATATTCATTGTACTTCCCTCTCCTGGAGTACTCTCAATTTCCAAGGCCCCTCCGATAGATTGTAGGTTGGATACTACTACATCCATTCCTACACCTCTTCCGGATAATTCCGTAACCTTTTCGTTGGTGGAAAATCCGGGAAGGGTAATGAACTGGTATACCTCTTTATCCGTATAAGAACTTTCCTCCCTTCCATACTCTAGCAAACCTTGTTTTCTCGCCTTTGCCAAGATTTTTGCCCGATCAAGCCCCTGTCCGTTATCCTGCACAGAAATCCATACCTTACCAGACTCCGTTTTGGCAGACAATGTAACTTTTCCTTTTTCTTTCTTACCTTTCTTGGCTCTTTCTTCATTTTCTTCAATTCCATGGTCTACAGAGTTACGAACCAGATGCATCAATGGGTCTGAGATATGTTCAATAATATTCTTATCCACTTCCGTGGCATCTCCTATCATTTCAAATTCTACATCTTTTCCTAATTTCCTGGAGGCGTCAAACACGATACGGTTCATTTTCTGAAAGGTATTGGTTAGTGGCACCATTCGCATACTCATAATAACATTTTGCAAGTCTGTTGATATTTTCATCATTTGACCTGCTGCCTTATGAAAATTATCCAACTTCAATCCCGGAACCTTTAAATCCGGATTCTGTAAAACCACAGATTCTGAAATTACCAGCTCTCCAATCAAATCCATCAGCATATCCATTTTTTGAACGTCCACACTGATAAACGTTGTTTTTTCCTGTTTTTTCGGTTTGTCCTTGGCTAACTTTTTCTGTTTTCCAGGACCCTTGGATTCAATGACAAAATCTCCCGGGGCAATAGGCTTATCCACCTTTGTCTTACCCTGCTCTTTTGTTCCTGCTCTGGCTTCAATCACCTCTACACTGGACTCTAAGTCAATTCTGATTTCTGAGCCAAAACTATCAAATCCCTGCAAAAACTCCTGTCCGGTACACTCTAGAATTTCAACTTTCTTTAACTCATAGCCGGTAGGAAGCATTTCACCTAGTTGTTCTTTTTCCGTCTGGGTCTGAAGTAGTATTTTAAACCCATTCTCTAATATTTCCTCTGCACTGCTCTCGTCAGATATAATATCCTCTGGAGAGTACATAATATCTTCTGCAATTTCCTTTAAGGAATATACGATTTTATAAGCATGAACATTTGCCAGCGCAATCCCTTCATTAAAGGTTAGGTAAATCTTATAAAAATGACTTGCCTCTGTTGCCATGGGCGCAATATAGAACTGTTGGGGTTCTTCATGAACATTTTCCTGAATCACCTTATCTTTTTCTTTTTTGGTTTTCCCTTTAATTGAATCTAAGAATTCATCCAGATTCTTAATAAGCTCTGCTGAACTTCCATCTGCTGTTTCACCATTTTCCAGCTTTTCCATTTCCCCAGTGATAAAATCCGCTACATCCAAAACATGTTCCACCAATTCTAAATGAGGTACGTTGTCTGGATGGGATTCTCTTAAATAATAAAATATATCTTCTAGTTTATGAGACAATGCTGTGATGTCATCAAACATCATTACACCTGATGAACCCTTGATGGTGTGCATGGTACGAAATATTTCGTTCATACTCTCTTCATCAAAGGAATCAGCATCCTTTTGCTCCAGTACGATTTCCTGAAGTCTCTCTAAAAGCTGACCATTTTCAAAAAGGTACATATCCAGCATGCCTTCTGTGTTAAATTCCTCAGCCATGTTGTACTCCCTTCTGAATCTATATCAATCCCAGTTTCTTCAACGCCTGTTCAAATCTTACCTGATCTATAGGTTTTCCTGAATAGATGGAACAGCCTAATTCAAATGCCATCTTTACATTCTTCTCATCATTTAATGCTGTAGTCATAATTACTTTTGCCTGTTTTTCTGGTGGAATTTTTCTTTCCTTTTCCAGATTACGAATTCCCATTAACGCTTGATATCCATCCATCACCGGCATCATAATATCCAGACACACCAAATCATAGGGGTCCTCTTCCTCTAAGGCCAACATAAATGCATCTACTGCCTCCATGCCATCCACAGTCACATCACATTCTCCATATTTTGAAAGGAAACTGTCCATTGCCTTTCTTGTTACATAATCATCTTCTGCTAATAAAATTCTCATGATCCTCACCTCACATATTTTTTAACACTTGATAAGTTTTTTTTGCTATATTATATATTTTTTCCTGACACTCCACTGCACCCAACTCGTAAGCAACTCTGGGCATCCCATATACCACGCAACTGGAGGCATCCTGTCCTATCGTTTTCGCTCCTGCCTGCCGCATTGCCAGCAGACCCTTTGCTCCATCACCGCCCATTCCGGTTAAGATAATGCCCAATGCATTTTTTCCCACCACATTTGCCACGGAATGAAACAACACATCCACCGACGGGCAATGCCCATTGACTTTTGGACCCTTTTTTATCACTACCTGATACTGACTGTTTACCTTTACCACTTCCATGTGGGCATCCCCACCCGGCGCTAAAAAGGCGGTTCCTGGTGTGATTACATCTCCTGTTTTCGCCTCTTTCACTTCTATTTTACATTGCTGGTCCAGACGGTTTGCATACATTTTTGTAAACCCTTGAGGCATATGTTGTACAATCACGATTCCTGGAATGTTGGTATCAAACTCCTTTAATACCTCCGCAATAGCTTCTGTCCCCCCCGTGGAGGCGCCAATGGCAACCACTAGATTTTTGTTTGCCACATTCTTAGAATCCACACATTTCTGGGATGTTGCCTTTAACTGTCTACGCATCAGCTTGGCGTTGGCAGCTATCTTTATCTTTCCCGGCAATTCCTGCTGTACAAATTCCTTTATGCTCTGTGCATTACTGCTGATAGGTTTTGCAACAAAATCAACTGCTCCTGCATGCATAGCATCAAATACCTTATCGCTTAACACACTGATTACAATCACAGGGATTGGATACTGAGGCATCAATTTTCTCAAAAATTCCAACCCATTCATCCGTGGTAATTCAATATCCAATGTCATAACATCCGGTTCATATTCTATTATCTTATCTCTGGCCTCAAAGGGGTCCCGTGCAGTGGCTACCACCTCAATGGTAGGATCCTTATTCAAATTGTCCACCAGCAGTTTTTGGAACACCAATGAATCCTCAACCACCAAAACTTTTATCATACCTTTTCCCTCTCCGGTTTGCGAAAGATGGATGGTTGAATCATTTCTAATGAACTTCCATCCCGATCCAAAGTTTCTGTTCTCCCGATAAACAGATATCCCCCCGGTTCTAACACATCATTTATCTTTTTTAGCAACTCCTTCTTTGTATTTCCATCAAAGTATATCATAACATTTCTCATAAAAATGATATGCATCTTTCTTCGGAAAGGGAAGGGTTCCATCAGATTAAACTGCCGAAATATAACTTCTTCCTTTATCTCTCGGGTCATTTCATAAAATTCACCATTGACATCTGTTTTCATAAATCTTCTCTTCCAGGTAAGGGGAATCTTTTCCACCTGTTCTGCCTGATACACTCCATGGACTGCATGCTGTAATACCTCTGTGGAAACATCCGTTGCCAATACTTTCGTATCCCACTTACTATGCTCTAAACCAAAAAAATCCACCATAATCATTGCCAGGGTATAAGCTTCTTCTCCAGTAGAGGCTGCCCCACACCAAATCGCCAAATCTTTGGTCTTTTCCTCTTTTTTTTTCAGGTATGGAAGAACCACTTGTTTTAAATAATCAAAGTGTTCCGCTTCCCTCATAAAATAGGTGTGGTTGGTAGTCAGCATATTCACCAGCTCTTTTTCCAGTCTTCCCGTGATGTCCGTTTCCACAGCATTCATATAATCGCTATAATTTCGAAATCCATTTTTCCTTAAATAATTTTCCAACCTGCCATTGACAATCTCAAGTTTTTTACTCATATCAATTCCATACTTATTTTTCAAAAAAACATGGATTCTTTTAAATTCCTCTTGTGTCACATCTTTCTCCCCTTCTCAAATCAGTTTACTTTTTCAACTGCCTTACAATCTTTTGAAACACCTGAAACACTACTGGATTATAGCGTTTTCCCACATCCTTTTCCATAATCTCCATAGCATCCTTAAATCTGTCAGGATTGTGATAAAGAGCATCATAATCATTAATGATATGTACGATCTGAGCTGAAATGGGAATCTGTTCTCCACTTACACGGTTTGGATATCCTGAGCCATCCCAGTTTTCATGGTGATATTTTGCAATCTCTGCTGCCATGGTAACAAAATCATTGTACTTACTGTTTTTCTTGATATCTAACAAAATATTCGCTCCAATGGTTGTATGATTTTTCATAATCTCAAATTCCGCATCTGTCATGGAACCAAAGTGGCTGAGGATTTCTGCGGAAACTGCAACATAGCCTAAATCGCACAAATCAGAGGCCAATCCAATGGTATCTAAATCCCTGTCGGAAATCACGTCCCCATACTCATTGGTAAGCTGTAATGCCTCTGCTAAAGTTCTGCAATTTGCTTCCTTTCGCTCTATCGCTTCTGCATCATACTGAACCCCTTCCTTTACCACCCGCAATAGTGCATACAGAACATTTTTCTTTTCACTGTCCATTTGATGCATCTGCTCACTGACGGAAGTCTGTAATTTTTGATTCATTTCCTGTAATTTACGTTTTGTTTCAAACACACTTAAATGAACCTTAATTCTTGCTCTGACCACCTCCGGGATAAAAGGTTTGGTAATATAGTCCTCTCCTTGTAATTCAAAGCCTTTTACCACATCTTCCGGGGAATCAAAAGCGGAAATAAAAATCAGCGGAATGTCCCTGGTATTTGGATTTTGTTTAATCCTTTTACACAACTCATATCCATCCATTTCCGGCATTGCAATATCCGTAATAATCAGTTGTATCGGAAATATTTCCACAACCTTTAAAGCCTGTTCTCCATTCTCTGTTAATACCGGCATATACCCCATATCTTTAATAATATCTCTTAAGGTAAATCGATTCACTTCCACATCGTCTACAACTAAAATTTTTACTTTGTCTGTATCACCCATTGGAATCTCCTCCTGTCAAGCCGTTTTGTAAGCTTTCAAAAGACTGTATCGCTTTTTCGTAATTTTCTTTTTGTACCGCCATTTTTAATCGCAATCCTGCAGTCTTTATCTCCTTTGGTGCCTCTTCAATTAACTGTCTCACTGTCTCTGTGAACATCTCCGCCTTTTCCCAGTTTTCCATTTCAATACAGAGGATTAGTTTAGATAATTTTTTCTTTAATTCCTCCAAATTTGCAGGTGTACCATATTTCCAGATATCCTCTGAATTCTCCTCCTGATTTAAAAACTGTAGTTTCTGGAACATTTCATCTGCATCCACATATTCAGTTTTCTCTGTGCTAACCCCTTCCGGCAATTCCACCCATATTCTAAAGGAAAAATTACTTCCCTTTCCCGGCTCGCTGCTTAATTGGACCCCACCGCCCATCAATTCTGCCAACTGCTTGCTGATATTTAAGCCAAGACCCGTTCCTCCGTATTTTCTGCTAATGGATGCATCGACCTGGGTAAAGCTTTGAAACAGCTTATCCTGTTCCGCCTTACTGATACCGATTCCGGTATCCATGACCATAAAAAACAACTCTATTTTATTATCCTTCTGAGCCGTCTTCAACACTTGCAAAGTGATACGTCCCACTGAAGTAAACTTACAGGCGTTGGATAAAAAATTATTTAAAATCTGTCCAATGCGAAGTTCGTCGCCAATGATTCTCTCCGGCACATCCGGTGAGATATTCACAACAAAATCAAGCCCTTTTTCAATGATTTTGTTAGAATGATTTGCTTTGATGAAATCAATCATATTCCGAAAATCAAACTCTAAATTTTCCAAGGTGAATTTTCCAGCATCCAGTTTTGAAAAATCCAAGATGTTATTGATAATTGCATGGGAGTTCTTGCACCCTTGTTGAATCAAATCCAAAAGTCTTAGCTTCTTCTCATCGGTTTCCATCTCCTGTAATACCTTGGCATTACCCGAAATACCATTTACAGGAGTCCGTAACTCATGAGTTACATTTGCCACAAATTCAGACTTCGTTTTTGCCAAAACTTCCATCTCATCTTTCAGCTGGGCTACGCTTTTTTCCAAAAAATTCTTTTGGGTTGCATCATAACCCATAAAAACATATTGGTCTCCCACTTTTACATTGTTAATATTCATCATGGCAGGGAAGCAGGTCTGATTTCCACGGTAAATCATCACTTCCTGCACTTCATTCCCAGTTTCCACCAAGAACTTTAAATCCTGTGTCTCCTGGGAATACTCCACCACTGAGGGCAATACCTGACAGATATTTATGTCAGAGAAATCTTCAATTTCTAATCCCCGCCTTGCTGCCCGGTTCCCATAATCAATCATACCGTTTCGATTGACGATAAATACAATTTCACCCGCATTTTCCAAAAAATACGATGCCGCTACCTCATGCATTTTGTTCCCTCACTTTCTGCTGTACACTAACGAAAAGAGACATAAAACCTTGAATAAAGTTTTATGCCTCTTATCATAAACACATGATTCCCTTTTAGATATTTTGCTGTACCCAATAACTAAATTTCCACTGCTGTCTGTGTTTCTCTTCATTCAAAGAATTATACCCTTTTTGTCGCCAAAAACCTTTCCATTCCCCTTGAAAACGTTTCCAGCCTGCTTATCTTATAATAAGATACCATATTCAGCAACAATTGTCAATTTTTGTTTGTGAAAAATCACCAATAATTTACTTGGTATGCGCCCCCCTCCTAGGCGGCTTCTTCTTTTTTGTTGTCACGGGATTTGTGGAATAGTACAATACCCAGTATCATCACACCACAGCCAATCAAAGTCAATAAAAATCCTCCGGCACCACCGGTTTTGGGAAGGGTGAAGCCTTTGGAGTTTTTGATGTTGACAATCAAATTGTCTTGTGCTGCTCCACCATCTACTTTCATACTATGTGTTATGGTAGTAGTAGCTGTTCCTTTTTTGTCATATATCAATGGTGCCGGAGTATTTAGTGCCCATGAAGTACTAGATGTAGATTCTATTTCGAGCTTAACCGGCTTTGATAGAAGGTTATAACCTGTAGCAGTCTCAGTTTCTACAAGATAATAAGTTCCTGCAGACAAACCAGCTATACTTGCCTGACCCGACGAATTCGTTGCTATTACTGTTGGATTTACTTTTCTCCACTTTACACCAGGTGTATTGTCCAATCCCAATGCTTTTGCATCGTCACCCGCTACAGTTCCATTGCTATCATCCCGTACATACAAATCAAATTTTACATCTTTAAGTGTTGTGATACCATCCGCTCCTGTCTTTTTAATATCTAGTTGAAAACAGTGTACTACTGTCTCATCTTCAATTTTATACTCTGAATTGGGATCCGATGGCTTTGTGGTTGGGTTTGGATTCCCATCATCTTGGTCTTCCGGCAAAATTTTGTCTTCATAAATCAAATCTACTCTGTTTACGTTTCCAGCCTCTGTTGAAACTGCAGCGTTCTGCACGATTGCTTCATATCGAAGTCTAATCTTAGAACCTGTGCTATTAGATACCGCTGTACGCCCACCAGAAGTCAGTTCTAACTCAAATCCGTCACCATTAACTGTGGCTTTGTAATGCGTACTTTCTGTCAGTGGACTATAACTAGTTCCACCATCTGTACTATATTCCACACGAACCATAGAATCATATTTAATCCCACTGGGTGTATCTTTTATTTTAAATTCTTTTAAAGAAGCCACATTGCTAGGTACATCAACCATCACCTGATATGTCACAGTATCCCCAATGCTATAATTGGCATCATCCACCCAGTTGCCTGGTGTACCTACATCCCCACCTTTTTTCAGCACTTTCTTTTCTACGTCTGGCTTTTCATTCTTAACAGTAATATGTGGTTCTGTTTTAATCTCATTATCAGAAGTGTCAAGTATTTTTCCATTAGTGTCAACCTTAAACGGATAAGACTTTGACCCATCCATAATATATCCATAATTGTTACCTACACCGACTTCGACAAATCGATAAGTACCTGGTGCAAGATTATTTACTTCAATCAAGCCTCCACTTTGAGTTGTAAGCACATGATCAATACCTTCAACAGTTGCACCAATTGCAGTACCATTTGCATCTTCATCTACGGTTTTGTACTCCCCCGGTGTAGCAGTCTCTACCTGCAAAACAAAATGTGCACCCTCCAAAGCTATAGTACCAGTCGTATCTGTTTTCTTCAACTTCACTCCAGCCACTGTGGTCTTATTCTTAGGATACACATGTACATCATAATTCCACCCATCTCCAGTAGGCTTTGTCATGGGTATAGATACCAAGAATGGGGGCTCTTTCTTCGTAACCTTAGCCGGTGCACCGGTCTCAACTACCAGATAAATACCTACAGGTAAATCAGAAAACGTTAAAACACCGCTAGCAGTAGTCTTTTCCGTTTCCCTCAGAGTCACCTTCCCTGTACCGGCTCCTGTTTTTGCTGTATAGGTGTCCGTTGCACTGTTATAAGTGTAGTAGTCCGTCGTATTTAACGTTATAGTATTACTACTTGAATAATATGCTTTAATCTCCTCAGCAGTATCATAGTCATTTAACACATACAGTGTAAATCCAACACCATCTAAAGCTGTCGCCCCGACCGGTACGGTCTGCCCTGCCTCACCATTTCCTTCCTCTCCGTCTGTATTATTGTACTCATACTTATGGATGGTAATACTACCTGTTTTCGTGGTATCAATCACAGGACTAGCCGCCCACACCATCTCCCCTTCTCCCAAAACCATACTTAGGCAGCATACCAGGCCAACCAGCAGTGCTGTCATTCGGCTAAGAATCTGCTTTTGTGTGTTTCTTTTGTCTTGCTGTTTTTGTAATTTTCGCATACTTTCATCCTTCCTTTCTATTAGATAATCACATCTATCTCTTTCTTTTCCTTTGTTTTTGTCTTGTCTTTGGTTGTCACTGTTTTATTTGTATCGTCAGGAAGTCTTTCCTGGGTTACCCTTGGGGATACTGTTTTCCTATCATTTCTCTTAGTCTGAGGAATCCCTTGGTTTCCTGTTTTCTTTTTCTTTTGGCTGTTGTTTTCTGTTTGCCTACGCTTATTTTTATTCTTGGTCGGTATTGGTTTGCCATACTCCTTGTGGGAAGCTTTTCTGGTTCTTGTTTTTCCAGTCCCTTCTGTGGGTCTAGGACCCTTTACAGAGTGTTCTTCCCCTTTTAATTCCTCATCAAAGCCTAAATCAAAGGTAAAGCCTTCCGCTGTTTTTACTTTTCTGAAAGCACCTTTTGCCTCCGGGTGATACATATTCCACAGATAATACCCTTCTCCTAAAGCTACCAGAAGGATGCCCAGGCCTATGACAATCCACCGGGTTCTGCTTCCGGTCATAGGCAGATCGGTGACGCCTTGGTTGTTGATGGTGAGGGCTAGGGTATCTTTATTCGTACCAGTTATGTAGACCTGCTTTCCATCTGCTGTACACACACCGCCTTGGGAAATCACAATTTTGATTGGGTTTGCCAAAAGGCTGTGACCTGCTGCTGTCTTTTTCTCTGTCAAACGGTAGGTTCCATCGGGGAGATTCAAAAAGCTGTAGGTTCCTACATTCCCTGTGGTTCCCTCCATCTTTCCTGTATTTCCATTAAAAGTGGCATCAAATATAACAGATTCTCCACTTCCCGACTGGATACGCTGTAAAAGAAACTCCACTCCCTCTAACTTCACATTATTGTCTTTCCCTGACACCTTAGTAATTTCCAAGGTAGTCAGTGGGTTGTAGGTGTTGGTAAGGTGATAGCAGTCTTTTGAAGGCGTATCTGTCACCTTTGCTCCCCCGGATGGGGTAAAGCCGGTGGAGGTTTCATTATAGGATACCACTCCGTCGACTTCTTTATATTTTACATCGGTGGTTGTATTGGCTCCGTCCTTGGCATATAAGTTTCTATCGTAGTTCATAGAGGTTTCTATGATACGGTATTCGTATTCTCTTCGGAATCCTTGAGAGGATTTCCCATACTTAGGTAATCCTTTGATTGCAAACTTCCAGTCACCTTTATTTTCTAATTCTATCCGATAAGTGACCCTATTTGCCGTCACCCAAGTAGCATACTGAGTGGGTGTCTCAGCTTTTATCTGTAATGAGATGGGTGTTTTAATCAAAGCTGTTTCATCTTCATTTACATCAGAAAATTGGAATTCCTCAGTAGTGTCAGTAGTTTTATCCCTTACCTTCAACCGTTTTTGCAATTTTACGCTAACGCTCTCAGGCTTTGGAATAGCGGTAGGGGAAATCACCTGTTCATCTCCAACTTCCCACGTTTTCTCCCCGGAAAGATCCTCATCCTCTGTCACTGGGTTAATATCATTGATGATAATGATGTCATTATCACTGGCGGTAACATTGCCGCCAGAATCCTTCACATCGGCCACTATGACCCCGGAATACGACTGGGTAGCTTCGTCATATCCATTATAATCTATGGTACTTCCGTTTTTCTTTCCAATCCCTTCCACTATAAAATCTTTTCCATCCAGGCCGGAAGTATATACCTCACCACTGACAGTTTCTTTCTTAATCTCTGATACGGTATACTCCGTCCCTGCCGGAATTCCCGCAATTGTAACCACGTCCTTCGCTGTCTCTACAAACATTTCTTTACATACCACGATACTTTGGGTAGTATCGAAACCAGTATCACTGTTGATTAGTCCCGCTATATTTGTAAATGTAATCTTTACCCAGTAAGGTAGCGTTGCATCCAACAATGCCTCTTGGTCTACAAAGGTAGCGCTTGTATCATTCTTTAGCTGTTTTTTTACCTTCAACGTCCCGGTTTTCACCTTATTGGTGTACTTCACATTCATGTCATAGAAGTAATTGGAACTGTTATTGCCGGTATAGGAACTGAACAGCATGGTTTGGTCAGCAGGGGTTGCTGCCGGGGTAGGGGTAGGAGCAGAACCACCCGCTGTAGGGGTAGGAGCTCTTCGTCCGTCATCCACCAGGGTTCCCTTTCCTGTCACAGCCGGAGTTGGAGTAACATTCCCACTGCTAATCCCCCCTTCAATAATTTCCCAGGACACATCAAACACATTGGTATCACAAAGCTCATTGAGATAAATATAACTGTGCTTTCGAAACTGGTCCGAAAATCTCGCCTGCTCTCCATTCTTTAAATAGAGAACTCCTTGGTCGATGTATTTTTCCTCCTTGCCTAAGGTGTACTTGGCACCGTTGATGGGCATTAACTGCTGGGATGCAGCTGAGCCGTAATCCTTGATTTGATCCTGGGGTTTTTCGAAACCTCCGGCAGAACCATACTGTGGAGGAGCGTAAATGGAGATATTATCCAAATACACGATATTGCTGCCCCAGAAGGCAAACTGAAAGCCTACAACATTGCCATAATCAAAGGTCGTTCCTATCTTCTGCTCTAATTTTCCTATCATAATTCTTCTGGTACTCCAGGACTTGGAAGTCATAAAGCCACCAGTGCCAGTGTAGGAGTTGCCATCCGAAGTCCAGGCACCAATTCTATTGCCATTCCCGTCAATCAACGCTATATAAGCCGCCGCATTGCTGGATTTGTCCAAATAGGTATCAAACTGAACATACCCGCCTGTCTGTATTCTTGCAGCGGCATCGTGACACTTGCTTAGCTTTGTAGGTAGACCGTTATTTTTGATGTATATAGATCTGGCATCTGTTACACCTTGCCCCTCTGTAGCTTTTTTCTCACCATCGCATTGATATTTTAATACACATTTCCTGGTATCACTCTCTGCATATCCTGTAGTCATTGTCTGATATGTAGCTTTGCCCCCAGGATCCTTGGTTATTACCGGAGTAGGGTCACAATCGATAGCATCTATAGCTTCCTCGATTGCCGGAATCATACTTCCCTCTTCATAGGTTCCATAGGTTGTGACAAGATTCTTCATCTCGATACCAAAAGAAACATTTTTCAGCAGCTCCATCTGCGTTGAAAAAATAGGGTTCACATCACTGGTATCTAATTCCTTCTCCACAGTAAGATTCTGGGTCTTTGGAAAGTTGAAGGAGATATACATATTGGACTCCCATAGGCCTCGTTCCATGTAGAATAAAGTTAAAGTGTGTTGTTTAGATGGCGAAACCAGCTCAGCATCAAAATTTTTCTCCTGTACACCTGCTGAGGCGGCACTTACTCCTGTTGTGGTTGCATTCTTCGTTGCAAAATTTATTTTTCCTGTCACCGCACCATGGTCTCCACCGATATCTAAAACCAAGGTATCATCTATAAATATCCAGATATCATCATCCCCACGGAAATTAAACACAATATCCTGTTCCACCTGGTTATTATTTTTGTTTAGGACAGTCACTTTTCCATCCTGGGTCATATAGAATGGAATTTCAATTCTTGCACCAAAGGCATAATTTAGTTTTTTGGCATTTCCCGATTCTCCAACATCATTAAATGGAAAAAAATTAGGATTAGCTGTTCCTGTTATTGGGGCAGTATAACTCCCTTTGACTCCAGCACCGCCCACACGATCTAGAAAATACTCTCCTTTATTTGTCTGCTTCATTCTTAGTGTATGATTTGAGTTAGCACTGTCAAACTCCCAATATCCATCACTATTTTTTTCAAATGGAAACTCTACATTTTTAAACACATACCCTAGACAATCACCAGAAGAGTCCCCACGCAGAAAACTTTCACTAAAGTAGGGTGCCTCTACCCCTTTTCCTCCGTTGTCCGTTCCCATCATTAGTTTTCCATCAACCAAGGTACCATTCACAAGACCCAGTCTTGCTGCATCAACTCCACCTGCTGCCGTTTTATTCGGTGTTGCATTGTTGTTATTATAATTGAAATTAACAAGCCCACTGGTACTAGCATTTGTAAATTCTCCAAAATATAGTGGTGACTGCCACGAGGAATCTTTCAAACTTGTTTCAGCAAAGTACTCGCTGATAGCACTATTAAACTTTCTTGCCTGTATCTTATCATTACTGCCGTTGCTTGAATCAAAACCTCCTGTTAGGCTGTTTCGATTTTTACCTTCCAACTCTACATCTGAATAATAATCATAAAAAGTAGAACTTACATAGTACAACTCATCGCTTTTTGTGTATGTTCCTATGGGAATGTTTAAACTGGCATCTGCAATATTATCTACAAATTTAAATGTTCTTTCCTGCCCTGTATATCCTCCTATCTGAGCATATCTTTTGGCTGCTTTCAAATAATTCTCTGCGTCTGCAAGTGATACATCTACAGTTCTGTTCCCTGTAGTTTCAGAATCTGTTTCCCCAGTCTTCTTTTTTATGTAAAAACTATCATAGTCAGATGTTTCAAAATCCAGAACAAGATAACCATCGCTACCTAGAACAACGGTCTTTACTTTATTCCCTCCCTTAGTGTATACCGCCTCCACATTCATATCGCTTCCCACAACCTTGACAATAGCTCCATTGAGTTCCGGAGCGTCACGAACTATACCAGTACCTTTCCAGCTACCATTTTTCGCATTGATATAATCACCATATTTAGCTCTTGCTTCCTTAATTTTATCCACCCCCACAGAACTAGAAGTATTTCCTGTCTCTCCTGTGGATTTTTTTATCAAGAATCCATTATACTCTGAACTATTTACATCATAACGAAAAGTTCCGCATGTCGTGCCAATATTCACAGAAGACACACTAGCTACTTCTGTTCCATCCTTTGTAAACACTATGATGGCCCCACCATCCATATAATCATGTTCTACACGAATGGTCACATAATCTGAGTCCACTGCATTAATTTTTTCCTCCTCCACATCCACCATCATCTCTTCCTCCTCCATAGGTGATGGAGTACTCTTCCCCGCGGGAGAAATGGTTGCTTTCCCTGTTGTTGAAACACTCACCTTTCCGGTAGGTGTAGCAGACACTCCTTCTGTAGGCCCGGATGTCACCTTTGCCGGCTCCACATCCGGTACACCTACACGTCCTATCATATAGGCCGGTACGGAACTTACGGTAGTCTGTGCCAGGTATGCATAGAGATTTCCCTTGATATCCGCTGTATTGTAGGCTTTTGTGGTATAGAAGGCCTGCTTATTTCCCTCTTTGCTGTAGGCAAAAGAAATGGTGCTACTGCTTTCCTTTGACACATCAAAGCAATAGATATTACTCTGTTTCATCTGGGTAATCATTGCCTGCTCCTGTGTATTCAAACTGCTGTCAGTGGAAGATATACTTGCCACGTAGCTTCCAGACTCCGTCTTATAATACAGGGTCCCCGCTTTTTTCCAGTTTGGTCCCACCCCATTGCTTTGCACGTTTAGATTGGAGGTATCCAATAGCACATACCCCTTCTCAAACAAATATCTCATATTGGCCGCCATCTCATCCGTATATGCAGCTTTTGTCTTGGTGCCAGTGAAAAAAAGGCACAAAAAGCACACCATGAAAAGGAGCACTGTTATCACAGTTCCTTTTCGATGATGTACTTTTCTTCCAAGCTTTATATCTCTTCTATTCCCTAGTTTCCCTAATTTTCCTAGTTTCTCTTGTTCCTCTTTACTTACTTTCATGTTCCCATATCTATCTTAAAAACTCTTAATATTCACATCTGCTACCCATGTACAGATATCCCGTGGACTTTGCATCTTCCCGAAACTACCAGCACACCAGACTATTTTAAAATATCCCACCAGTTTTTTCAACAAAATATTACAAAATTCGAGTTTATTTAATAGTTTTTACAGTACAGACACGAGATTG
>CACXGE010000158.1 GCA_902767135.1 uncultured Lachnospiraceae bacterium
AGATGTCCTTACCTCTATATCATAAAAAGAATAAGTCTGTAAGTTGATTTGTTCTTGCTTACAAACTTATTATACGAGGAGAATTGAAAATGAGCAAACAATACGAATTAAACAAAGAATTAGCACAAATGTTAAAAGGTGGTGTCATCATGGATGTAACCACACCAGAGCAGGCTCAGATTGCCCAGGAGGCTGGTGCCTGTGCAGTTATGGCATTGGAAAGAATTCCAGCAGATATCCGAGCTGCCGGTGGCGTCTCCCGTATGAGTGACCCAAAGATGATTCAGGGGATTCAGGAAGCAGTTTCTATCCCGGTAATGGCAAAATGTCGTATCGGACATTTCGTGGAAGCTCAGTTATTAGAAGCCATTGAAATCGATTACATAGATGAAAGTGAAGTATTATCTCCAGCCGACGACAAATACCACATTGATAAAACAAATTTCAAAGTACCTTTTGTCTGCGGTGCCAAAGATTTAGGCGAGGCCTTAAGACGTATCAACGAAGGAGCTTCTATGATTCGTACCAAAGGAGAACCTGGAACAGGTGATGTGGTACAGGCTGTACGACATATGCGTATGATGAACCAGGAAATTGCAAGACTTTCTTCCATGCGTGAGGACGAATTGTTTGATGCTGCGAAAAATTTACAGGTACCATATGAATTAGTTCAGTATGTTCACGAAAAACACAGACTTCCTGTAGTAAACTTTGCTGCCGGTGGTGTGGCAACTCCTGCGGATGCTGCCTTGATGATGCAGTTAGGTGCAGAGGGTGTGTTTGTTGGTTCCGGTATCTTTAAGAGCGGAAATCCAAAGAAACGTGCTTCTGCTATTGTTCAAGCTGTTACTAACTTTACAGATGCAAAATTAATCGCTGAGCTTTCCAAAGACTTAGGGGAAGCCATGGTTGGTATTAACGAAGATGAGATTCAGCTCTTAATGGCAGAAAGGGGAAAATAAAATGAAAATTGGCGTATTAGCTGTGCAGGGGGCGTTTATAGAGCACGAGAAAATGTTGGCAAAATTAGGGGTAGAGTCATTTGAAATACGTCAGGCTTCTGATTTAGAGCAGTCATATGACGGGCTGATTTTGCCAGGTGGGGAGAGTACCGTAATGGGAAAGCTGCTTCATTCTCTCAATTTATTTGAGCCATTAAAAGAAAAAATCACTTCTGGTATGCCTGTACTCGCTACTTGCGCTGGTTTAATTTTGTTGGCTGAGCACTTATCCAATGACGAAGCGGTTCATTTTGGCACCCTGCCAGTGACTGTAAAACGAAATGCCTACGGAAGACAGCTGGGAAGCTTTTATACCGAAGAGAATTTTAAAGGCTTAGGGAAGATTCCTATGACATTTATCCGTGCTCCTTATATCGAACAGGTGGGAGAAGGTGTGGAAGTGTTGGCTACTGTGGATGATAACATCGTGGCAGCACGTTACCACAACCAGATTGCGCTGTCTTTCCATCCTGAGTTGGATGAGAGCACTGCCATCCATAAGTTATTCTTAAGCTTAATCTAGAAAATACAAGAAAACCGGTACGGAAATGGATTTACCTATTCCGTACCGGTTTTCTTTTATATATTTTCTATTTGCCAATCAATGGGCTCGATTCCATTGGCTTCTAAAAATTCATTTGCCATACTAAAATGCTTACACCCAAAAAAACCTCGGTATGCCGAAAGTGGGCTTGGGTGCGGCGCTTTCAACACCAGATGTTTTGGGTTGGTCAACATCTTTTCTTTCATCTGTGCCGGACGCCCCCACAAAAAATATACCACTGGTCTATCCTGGGCATTTACTGCCTGAATCACTGCATCCGTAAACTTTTCCCAGCCTCTTCCCTGGTGAGAGTTTGCCTGATGAGCCCGTACCGTTAATACCGTGTTTAACAACAGTACTCCCTGGTCTGCCCATTTCTTCAGATATCCATTATTTGGAATATAGCATCCCAAATCTGTTTGCAACTCCTTATAAATATTTTGCAAAGATGGTGGAATCTCCTTCTGACTTGGCAACACAGAAAAACTTAACCCATGTGCCTGATCTACATTGTGATATGGATCCTGCCCCAGCAATAACACCTTTACCTTGCTCAGTGGAGTAAAATGAAAGGCATTAAATATATCATTTGCCGGGGGATATACTACTGTTGTGCTGTATTCATTTCTTACAAACTGGTACAACTCCTTATAATAAGGTTTCTGAAATTCGCCATGGATAGCCTCCAGCCAGTCATTGTCAATCATTGCCATGAAATATTTCCTCCATAAAAGAAGCGTAGTTACAATACCAATTAAATTCGAACTGAAACTTCTTTTTCTTTTAAATACTGCTTCAAATCACAGATTTCTAATTCTTTATAATGGAACAAAGACGCTGCCAGTGCTGCGTCTGCCTTTCCTATTGTCAATGCATCATAAAAATGCTCCTTGGTTCCTGCACCGCCAGATGCAATAACCGGAATAGATACATTCTCTGCAATTAATCTGGTTAGCTCAATATCATATCCTGCCTTGGTCCCATCGCAATCCATACTTGTCAGTAATATTTCACCTGCGCCCAACTTGTCTGCCTGCATTGCCCATTCAATGGCATCAATCCCCATATCAACTCGTCCACCATTTTTATAGATATTCCATCCACTGCCATCCGGTCTTTTTTTTGCATCGATGGCTACCACCACACACTGACGCCCAAATTTATCCGCCGCATCACTGATAAGTCGCGGATTGTTGATTGCTGCAGAATTGATGGATATTTTATCTGCACCTTCTCGTAACAACTCTCTGAAGTCATCCACAGTACGGATTCCTCCACCCACGGTAAAAGGAATAAAAACATTTTCTGCTACTCTTCTTACCATGTCAACCACTGTTTTTCTTGCATCAGAAGATGCGGTAATGTCTAAAAACACCACCTCGTCTGCCCCAGCCTTATCATAAGCTTTGGCAATTTCTACCGGATCTCCCGCATCTTTTAAATCCACAAAATTAATCCCTTTTACCACACGACCGTCTTTTACATCCAGACATGGAATAATTCTTTTTGTTAACATCTCTTTTCCTCCAATGTTCTGTAGTTTCCATTTTCTTTTAAAGTTCTACAAAATTTTTCAGTATTTTTAAGCCAACCTCACTACTTTTCTCCGGATGGAACTGACATGCGAACACATTCTCTTTTTGCACCGCTGCATGAATCAATGTTCCATATTCTGTAGTTGCCTTTACTATACTATCCTCTTTTGCTTTCAAGTAATAGGAATGTACAAAATATACATACGGATTTTCTGGTAAATCCTTAAATAAAGGACAAGTTTTGTCAATCTGTATATTATTCCAGCCAATCTGTGGTATTTTTAGTCCCGCTTTCTCTGGTATTCTTAAAATTTCTCCTGGAAGGATTCCAAGACCTGGTACCCCATCTGACTCGTCACTGCGCTCAAACAACAACTGTAATCCTACGCATATTCCCAAAAATGGAGTTTCTTTTTCAACTACTTCGTGAATCACTGATACCAAATTGTATTTATGCAGATTTGCCATGGCATCACCAAAGTTTCCAACTCCCGGTAAAATCACTTTATCTGCCTTCAATATCTCTTCTCTGTCTCTCGTGATTTTTGCTGCCTCACCCAAATACAAAAGTGCCTTCTCCACACTCTTAATATTCCCAGCGTCATAATCAATAATGGCTATCATGTCTTGTCTTCCTTTCTACTTTTTCACTCTTCAACTTCTTCTATGCCAAACTCTGATAAGTCTCCAGATACCTCTTCCATATTTTCTTCTGCCCCATCTGAACTTACTTCATCCACCAAGAATCCTGCAGCTTTTACTACATTTCTTACTGTTTCTGTATAATCAAGAGCACTGAGATTTAAATACCACTGTCTCGCCTGGTCTTCATCTACTCCAAATACCTGATTTAACTGCTCTACAATCAGTCCATATTCATCATTGTATGCATCAAGAATTCCTAACGCTTCTGCTTCTTCCTTATATTCATCATATCGGATTACCGCTAAAATCAAGTCGTTTAAAGCCTCATCATATTCTTCTTTATCAATGTGCGACAAATACCTCTGATATTTACCTTCCAGCTTCATCATTACTTTAATCCTGTCAGCTAATTGCTTGTCATCTTCTTTTACATTGACTCCTAAAAGATTTTCATAAGCTTCTTGATAGTTTCGATTAATAAACGCTGAATCCGCCTTATGTATGCTTGAACTGTAATCAATAAACTTATGGCTGACCAATACCAATGCAACAATAGAGCCTCCCATCAACATAATCAGCACCACAGGTTTCTTGGGCAATGCAGGTTCCTTCGGTCCAACTGGCTTTGGAGGTTTTTCTTTCTTTTCTTTTTTCTTCTTTTCTTTCTTCTTTTTCTTATCGTCCTTTGTTTCTTCGCCTTCCTCGTCTTCAGCACCCTCTGTGCCTTCAGCTCCTTCTTTTCCCTTCTTACCCTTCTTGCCTTTTTTTTCTTTCTTTTTCTTCTTTTTGTCTTCTTCAGCTATCTCTGCTTCTACTTCCTTTATGATTTGCTCATTGTCAGCATCCTCTGCACCTTCTTCTTCTCCTGGCACCTGGGTAAAGAATTCAAGAATTTTTGACAAGAATCCTTTCTTCTTTTCTGTTTCTTTTGTTTCATCAATAGCAGATTCCTGATTTTCCGTTCCTGGCGACCCAAACAGTTCTTCTTCCGTAAGTTCAATGTCACTACCTTCCTGCTGTAACAAATCACCAATATCTTTTAAGTCTTCATCTTCCTGCATCATATTCAGAAGATCCATAATGTCGCCCTGCCCATTTACCTGCTCTGTAACAATTTCTTCCGGAGTACCTACAATGTCTCCCAGTAAATCATCTACTGAAACTGGCTCTTCCTCTCGGATATCTTTCAACATATCGTCAATTGACATTTCAGAATCCTGCTCTGTGCCACCTGAAGGTGATTCTTCTTTCGGCGATGGCTCTTCATTTGCTGCAAACATGGCTGCAATTTCTTCCGGACTCATCATTCCGTTTCCCGCTGGGTCTTCTGCTTTTGGCTCCGGCTCTGCTTCCGTTTCGCTCATTGCTTCTGGTTCCGTTG
>CACXGE010000159.1 GCA_902767135.1 uncultured Lachnospiraceae bacterium
AGATGTCCTTACCTCTATATCATAAAAAGAATAAGTCTGTAAGTTGATTTGTTCTTGCTTACAAACTTATTATACGAGGAGAAAAAACTATGAGTATATACGATTCCTTAAACGATATGCAGCAGAAGGCAGTCTATCAGACAGAAGGCCCCTTACTGATTTTGGCAGGGGCAGGTTCTGGAAAAACCAGGGTTTTGACCCATAGAATTGCTTATCTAATGGAGGAAAAGGGAGTCAATCCATGGAATATCATGGCAATCACTTTTACCAATAAGGCGGCAAAGGAAATGAGAGAGCGCGTGGATCAGCTGATAGGTTATGGCTCAGAGAGTGTCTGGGTAAGTACGTTTCATTCTACCTGCGTAAGGATATTGAGAAGATTTATTGACAGATTGGGATATGATAACAATTTTACAATCTATGACACGGATGACCAGAAAACAGTGATGAAAGAAGTGTGTAAAAGATTGGATGTAGACACGAAAATATATAAGGAAAAGAACCTGTTAGGTCAGATTTCAAAAGCCAAAAATGAGATGATTTCGGCGGAGGAATTTTATGCCAATTCTGCCAGTGATTTCAGACAGCGTAAAGTGGCGGAAGTTTACATGGAGTATGAAAAACGCATGAGAGCCAACAATGCCCTGGATTTTGATGATTTGCTTTTAAAGACAGTACAGTTGTTGGAAAATGATGAACAGGTGTTGGCATATTATCAGGACAGATTCCTGTATATTATGGTGGATGAGTATCAGGATACCAATACCGTTCAGTTTAAGTTTGTAAGTCTTTTGGCAAGAAAGAATAGAAATCTATGTGTGGTTGGAGATGATGACCAATCTATTTATAAGTTTCGAGGTGCAAATATCAGAAATATATGGGATTTTGAAAAAACTTATGAGGAGGCAGTGGTAATCAAGTTGGAACAAAATTATCGTTCTACCCAGAATATTCTGGATGCTGCGAACAGTGTGATTGCAAAGAACACAGAACGAAAAGAGAAGAGATTGTGGACGGAAAATGGAAAAGGGGAACTGATTGATTTTCACCATTTTGACAATGGATATGAGGAGGCAGAATATGTGGCCTACGATATTTCCAAGAAGGTAAGAAAAGGACAGCGCCGATATAAAGATTGTGCTATACTGTATAGAACAAACGCTCAGTCCCGTATGTTTGAAGAACGTTTTATTGCGGAAAACATTCCATACAAAATTGTAGGAGGGGTAAACTTTTATGGAAGAAAGGAAATCAAAGATATTCTGGCGTATTTGAAAACTATAGACAATGGCAGGGATGATGTGGCAGTAAAAAGAATTATCAATGTTCCCAAAAGGGGAATTGGCCTTGCTTCCCTTTCTAAAGTTCAGGATTACGCAGATGGCAGGGGAATTGGCTTCTATGATGCCTTAAAAGAAGCAGAAGAAGTGCCTGGATTAGGCCGTGCCACCGCAAAAATCACGCCATTTGTCACTATGATTCAAAAATACAGAAGCAAACTTGGATTGGTATCATTGACGGATTTATTAGATGAAATTCTGGAAGAAACCGGATATGTGAAGGAATTGGAATTGGAGGATACAGACGAGGCAAGGGCAAGAATCGAAAATATTGACGAGCTTATCAGTAAACTGGCCACTTATGTAGAACAGGAAGAAACGCCAACCTTAGGTGAATTTTTGGAGGAAGTTGCTTTGGTGGCTGATATAGACAGTCTGGAGGAGGACAGCGATTATGTGGTGTTGATGACGTTACATAGTGCCAAAGGATTGGAATTTCCAAATGTATATCTGGCAGGAATGGAAGATGGATTATTCCCTAGTTTTATGACCATTACTTCGGATGATCCTATGGAGATCGAAGAAGAGAGGCGACTTTGCTATGTAGGGATTACCAGAGCTATGGAAGAACTTCATATGAGCAGTGCCAGAATGAGAATGGTGAGAGGAGAAACACAGTATAATAAAATCTCAAGGTTTGTGAGAGAAATTCCATCGGATTTATTCCAGCATGAAATTGAGAAAGAAAAAGCAAAGCCGGAGGAAAAGGTGGGAAGCTACCAGGTAGCAAAGCAGGCGTTTCGAAGCAAGCCTATGGTAGGGAAACAGTTTACCGTGACAAAGGCAGAGAAACTATCTTATGTGGAGGGAGATAAGGTAAACCATAGAATGTTTGGAATTGGACAGGTGTTAAACATTACGGAAGGTGGAAGAGATTACGAAGTGACAGTGGAGTTTGAAAAAGTGGGAATCAAGAAGATGTTTGCTTCTTTTGCAAAACTGGAAAAGATGTCATGAGAGTAACGGAACTGTTAATAATGATATAAAAAAATTATGAAAAAAGGTAGTAAATTTGTGCATTGTGTGATATACTAAGTAGCAACGGTATAGTTATATGTCACATTCGTTGTGCATAAACGGAAACGTTTAGATTATATAATAATAGAGAAAGGAAGTGTTATACATGAACGATTTAAAGGATTTAGTAAGTGTAGCAAAAATTAATGAACTACTTCACAAGAAAGAGGAAGAAGATAAGAAGAAAAATGCAGTGCTTTGGGTTTTGGCAATTGTAGGTGTAGTTGCAGCAGTAGCAGCCATTGCATATGGTGTATATCGTTTCTTTACTCCGGATTATTTAGAAGACTTTGATGATGACTTCGATGATGATTTGGATGATGATTTCTTTGAAGATGAAGACGATGATTTTGCTGAATAATAAACAAGTGATACAAAGGAACTCTGTAAAATACAGGGTTCTTTTTTTATGAAATAAATGGTTGAATTAACCAAAGTCATATATTATAATTAAGTGACGTTATTGTTACTGTACAGACGCAAGCTTGAAACTAACTGTCAAGCTATGCGCCAAGAATGATATTCTGGAAAATTTCAATGGGAACTGGAAGGATACGGAATAGACACGTAAAATAGAGTACGTAGGAGCGCTAGAAATGCAAACAGAAGAATTAGGAAACCAGTATGATGTTATCATTGTAGGAAACGGAGTGGCAGGGTGTTTTGGAGCGTTGCATCTGCCAGCAGACAAAAAGATATTGATGATAACTAAGGGAGAATTAGAAGAAAGCGATTCTCATTTAGCACAGGGTGGAATTTGTGTGCTAAAAACAGAAGACGATTATGATAGCTTTTTTGAAGATACGCTAAAAGCAGGGCATTACGAAAATAGAAAAGAATCTGTTGATATTATGATTCATTCGTCAAGGGAAGTAATCAATGAATTGATAGATTATGGAGTGGAGTTTGCAAGGGAGGATGGAGAATTGCTCTATACCAGAGAGGCGGCACATTCTACCAATCGAATTCTTTACCATGATGATGTAACGGGAAAAGAAATTACTACCAAACTGTTGGCACAGGTAAAAAAGCTTGACAATGTTACTATGCTGACCAACACAACCATGGTTGATATCATCTGCAACGGAAACTGTTGTGATGGGATTATACTAAGGGACGCCAATGGAGTATTCCATTCAGTATATGCTCATGATGTATTGTGGGCTTGCGGTGGTATTGGCGGAGTCTATGATAATTCAACTAACTTTCCACATTTAACAGGGGATGCACTGGCATTATCCCTTCGCCATGACATTGAATTAGAACATATCAATTATGTACAGATTCATCCCACAACATTATATTCTACCAAGAAAGGGAGAAGGTTTCTCATTTCAGAGTCAGTACGTGGAGAAGGAGCCATCCTATTAGATAAGAACGGAGAACGTTTCGTAAATGAACTATTACCAAGAGATTTGCTTACCAACGAAATAAAGAAGCAGATGAAAAAGGACGGGATGCCTTATGTAAGGCTTTCCATGAGCACTATTAAGGATTGTGATATAAAAACACGTTTTCCAAATATATACAAGCATTGTCTTGAGGAAGGAATTGATGTGACAAAAGAACCAATTCCTGTGGTGCCATCCCAGCATTATTTTATGGGGGGAGTACATGTGAATCAGGTAAGTAAAACCACTATGGAACACCTATATGCGGCAGGAGAGACCAGTTGTAATGGGGTTCATGGAGCCAACCGGCTGGCAAGTAATTCTTTGTTGGAGAGTCTGGTATTTGCCAAGCGGGCAGTACTTGATATGGTAGAAAACTGGCAGGAAAGGGAAATCGATACAGAGAGAGAGTTTGATATGAGCCCTTACGAGAACTATAAACGATATGAGGCAGAAAATATCAAGATGGTATGGGATGCCATAGAGGAAGCAAATAAAGAGAATAAAAAATAATTTTGTAAAATAAATCTTAGAAAAAACCATAAGAAAAAAGGAGCAGAAACATGAATCAGATTACAACACTTTTACATGTGGATGAATTAATTAAGCAGGCATTGAGAGAGGATATTTCCAGTGAGGATGTTACCACAAATGCAGTGATGAGAGAGGCAAAGCCTGGAAGGGCGGAATTGATTTGTAAACAGGATGGTATTATTGCAGGACTTGACGTATTCAAGAGAGTATTTGAACTTTTAGATGATACTGCAAAGGTTACCTTTAAAGTGAAAGATGGAGATGAGGTAAAGAACGGTGAGCTTTTGGCGGTTGTAGAGGGTGACATCAGAGCGTTACTTTCGGGGGAAAGGACAGCGTTAAATTATCTTCAAAGAATGAGCGGTATTGCTACATATACCAACAGTGTGGCGAAGTTATTAGAGGGAAGTAACACCACTTTGCTGGATACCAGAAAGACAACACCCAATATGCGTATTTTCGAAAAGTACGCAGTAAAAGTTGGTGGAGGACAGAATCACAGATACAATTTATCTGATGGAATCTTAATCAAGGATAACCACATTGGCGCTGCAGGTGGAGTAAAGCAGGCAATTGAAATGGCAAAGGAATATGCTCCATTTGTTCGCAAGATTGAAGTAGAGGTGGAGAATCTTGAGATGTTAAAAGAAGCCTTAGAAGCAGGGGCAGATATCATTATGCTTGACAATATGACACCAGAAATGATGAAGGAAGCAGTAGCACTTACCAGGGGAAAGGCACAGACGGAATGTTCTGGAAATGTAACAAAGGAAAATATTGAGAGAATCAAGGATATCGGTGTTGATTTTGTCTCTAGTGGAGCTTTAACGCATTCGGCTCCTATCCTTGACTTATCGTTAAAGAATTTAAAGCCAATAGAATAATTTTAATATAATAATTTTGAAAATGATACGGATGTGTGGACACTGGCAGGGCGAAGGAATCTCCTTCGCCTTTTCAAATAATGTGAAATGTTAGGAGATAAAAGTATGCGTAAAGGTGATATTTTAGAAGGATATGTTGATAGTGTGGAGTTTCCCAATAAAGGGATTGTGTCTATTGAGGGAAAAAATATTATAGTAAAAAATACTATTCCGGGACAGAAGATAAAATTTCAGATTAACAAAGCAAAGAAGGGGAAGATGGAAGCAAGACTGTTAGAGGTGTTGGAAAAGGCAGAAAATGAAATACAGGCAGATTGTGAACACTTTGGTGAGTGTGGTGGATGTGCCTTTCGGAATTTAGCGTATGAACATCAGGTGGCTATGAAGGAAGAACAGTTAAGAAGCCTGCTTTCGCAGGTGGGATGTGAAGGCACCTTTGAAGGGGTAAAATCTAGCCCAAGACAGGAAGAATACCGCAATAAAATGGAATTTTCTTTTGGAGATGCATTTAAGGATGGACCGCTTTCCCTGGGAATGCATAAGCGTGGAAGCTTTTATGATATTGTGGCAGTGACTGGCTGTAAGCTGGTAGATGAAGATTATCGTAAGATTTTGTCTGCCTCCTTGAAATATTTTCAGTCTACATCTTTAAAATTCTTTCACAAGATGACACATATAGGATACCTACGCCATTTATTGGTGCGTAAGGCAGTGAAAACAGGAGAGATTCTCATTGATATCGTAACTAGTACACAGGAAGATTTTGATTTTTCAGAGTGGGTATCTATTCTTACAAATCTAACTCTGGATGGAAAAATTGTAGGAATCCTTCACACAAAGAATGACAGTTTGGCAGACGTGGTAAAAGATGAAGGAACGGAAATTCTATTTGGACAGGATTATTTTTATGAGGAACTGCTGGGACTGAAATTCAGAATTTCCCCATTTTCCTTCTTCCAGACCAATTCTTTGGGGGCGGAAGTTTTATATGACACTGCCAGGGAATTTATTGGAGATACGGAAAATAAAAAGATTTATGACTTATACAGTGGAACAGGAACCATCGCCCAGATTCTTGCGCCTGTTGCAAGTCACGTAACTGGAGTAGAAATTGTGGAAGAAGCGGTAGAGGCTGCAAAGGAAAATGCCAAGCTGAATCAGCTTACCAACTGTGATTTCATTGCAGGAGATGTGTTGAAGGTCTTAGATTCCCTGACAGAGAAACCGGATTTAATTGTTCTCGACCCGCCAAGAGATGGAATCCATCCCAAGGCACTGCCAAAGATTATCAACTATGGGGTAGAACGAATCGTGTATGTTTCCTGTAAGCCAACTAGTCTGATACGAGATTTGGAAGTCTTTCAGGCTGCCGGGTATGAGGTAAAGAGAAGTGTGGGAGTAGATATGTTCCCGGCAACGGGGAATGTGGAAACGGTTGCCCTTTTGTCCCAACGAAAAGCGGATGATTATGTTGATGTGAAGTTGGAACTGGATGAGCTGGATGTGACTTCGGCTGAGAGTAAGGCGACTTATGCGGAGATTAAGGATTATGTACTGAACGAGCATGGATTGAAGGTATCTAATCTGTATATTTCGCAGGTAAAAAGAAAATGTGGAATAGAGGTTGGAGAGAACTATAATTTACCGAAGTCGGAGGATAGCAGACAGCCTCAATGTCCGGCGGAGAAGGAAAAGGCGATCAAGGATGCGCTGGAGCATTTTGGGATGGTGTAGAGAGGGGGGAGTAAAGATAATGGAACTTATATATTTATATATTAGAAAATATGAAAATATATTTGAAAATGTAGATTTTAATTTTTCGTCAATCTTTTTTGCTAAAATAGAGAATAATCAATTATTGGTTGAGTATAATCAAAAAGCAATAAAAAAATATTATGGAGATAATGTAAATAGTGTGGTTATGTTTTTAGGGCAAAATGGAACGGGAAAATCCACATTACTTGATATTTTAGGAATGAATAGGGATGATAGAAGCTCTGAAACATATATACATCGAAATGGTGAATATCATGTAAAACATTCATATTTTATATTGTATCATTTATATAAAGATTACTTTGCTTTTGAATTCGTTGATGAAAGTTTTCTTGAGGGGGATGGAAAGCTTAAGAATGTTGATATGCAAAGTAAAAATGTACAAGGTGCTTTATATAAGGTGCCTATGGGTAATATCTTTAAATTAGAGAATGGTGTGTTTAAATATAATGGTAATATTATGCTTCAATGGTTAGAAAATCATGATTGTAGAAATAAAATAGAATATGCCTATATAACTTCTGACAAATACAATAATAGAATTAGCAGTAAGTTTAGAGAATACTATGAAGACTACACATTTGAAAGCATTCTGGTGATATGTCAAGAAGAAAATAAAAAAGATTTTGATATGTTTTCTTAAAAAAGGGTGCACTTAATAAACACTCA
>CACXGE010000160.1 GCA_902767135.1 uncultured Lachnospiraceae bacterium
AAGTGCTGTATCCTTGTCCGCATCCTTCCATGCCCAGCCTTCCGGCAATGTCGTAATATCACTTACCTTTTCCTTGCTGTAATCAACATTCATGGTGTTATCCGGCTTATTTGGTGCACTAGCAGCCTTATTTACGGTTACGGTAATCTCTTTTTCTACGGTATTGTAGTTCTTATTCTCTGGTGTAAATACTACCGTATATGCTGTCGTATTACTGTCTGTAACTGCCGGTTTTGTCGTACCTTCTTTCCATGCAAAACTTCCATATGTTTCTCTGTCAGATATGGGATTGTTGCAAATTACCCATTTGACGTTATTTTACCTAACATTTTCTTGCAGGACAATCTTTTCCCTCTCATTTTCTGACATTTTTCGGAGAGAGCCAGGGAACCCGGTAACCTGGCTCCGGTCCCCCGGCTCCTCAGAGACGAAATGCCCTCCTGCCAGGATATACAGCACTTTCCCCAAGTTCCTCTTCAATTCTAAGAAGTTGATTATACTTTGCCACCCGCTCGCTGCGACAAGGTGCCCCAGTCTTAATCTGGCAGGTATTCAATGCTACTGCCAAATCCGCAATAGTAGTATCCTCTGTTTCCCCGGAGCGATGGGATGCGATGGCAGTATATCCAGCACTGTGGGCCAGCTTGATAGCTTCAAGGGTTTCTGACACAGAGCCAATCTGATTTAGCTTAATGAGAATAGAGTTGGCAGAATGATTTTCAATCCCCTTTTGCAGCCTCTGGGTATTTGTCACAAACAAATCATCCCCTACCAACTGTACTTTTTCTCCAAGCTGTTTGGTCATGAGGTTCCAGCCTTCCCAGTCTTCTTCGTCCAATCCATCTTCAATGGAATAAATAGGATATTTATCACAAAGTTTTTGATACAATGCAATCATTTCCTGGGTTGTCCGCATCACTGTCACCGCTTCCGTATCTGGTGTATCTGCCTGACAGCCACAGCCGCATTCTGTTTGTGCTGCGCCCTGGTTTTTCTGTAAAATCCTGGTTTCTCCTGGAAAATAGTACAATCCTGAGTTTCTTTCATACAGTTCCGATGCCGCTGCATCCATGGCAAACACAATATCCTTTCCACATTCGTACCCCGCCTCTTTCACCGCCTTTACAAGATAGTCAAACACTTCAAAAGCATCTTTTAAATCCGGCGCAAACCCTCCTTCGTCTCCCACAGCAATAGATTTTCCATCCTGGTCTAAAATCTTTTTCAGGGAATGGTATACCTCTGTCCCCATACGCAATGCCTCTTTAAAGCAGCAGGCTCCCACTGGCATAATCATAAACTCCTGAAAGTCTACAGTATTTTTTGCATGGGCACCCCCATTTAAAATATTCATCATAGGAACTGGAAGTCTATTCCCACTAACACCTCCTAAAAACCGGTAAAGGGGAATGTTCAAAGATTTCGCTGCGGCATTTGCTGCGGCAATGGATACTGCAAGGATAGCATTTGCACCCAGTTTTGATTTATCTTTCGTACCATCTGCCAAAAACATGGCTTTATCCACTGCATAGATATCCGCTGCGTTGACTCCTTTAAGTGTATCATTAATGAATGTATTTATATTTCCTACTGCTTTTAACACACCCTTGCCATAAAAACGGCTTTCATCCTGATCGCGTAGTTCTAATGCTTCAAACTCTCCTGTAGAAGCCCCAGAAGGTGCCACACCCCTGCCAATTGTCCCATCCCTTAAGATGACCTCTGCCTCCACCGTAGGATTTCCTCTGGAATCCATGATTTCCCGACCTATCACTTTTTCAATTTCTAAATTTTTCATATTGTCTTTCCATCCCTTCTAGCTAATCTAATAAAAAAGGACCTGGCAGAAGCCTGGTCCCTTTTAGTATGTGCCCTTTTTCTATTTTTATTTCATGCAAAATCTACATTTTCTCAGTTACTCTATTCGTCATTAAATTTCCGGTAAACTTCCTCCACCCTTTCTCGAATGTCCAGAAAGATATCTACCAATACCGGCTCAAAATCTGTCCCTCTCCCTTTTTCTATAATATCAAAACACTGTTCTAAGGGCATAGCATCCCGGTAACAACGTTTCTGTAAATATAAACCTTTTTCCCGAATAAATCAGTGAATATCTCATAAAACCTCATAAAAAAATAACAGTCCAGCCACCAGGCTGAACTGTACAAAAATTTCTAAACATAAACAATCTCAATAGCTCCAAATGCCACATTACCAGTTAAATTTACCACTGGGCGTCCCTGGGTTACACTCTGATTCTTTTCTGTAACGGAAGCCGCAAATACGGATACATTCTGTACAATATTCCAATCTCTTGGCACATACAACACCACACATCCAAATGAATTTTCCACCACCAAAGTCACTGGGTCCTCTAAAATCATGGCATTGTCAAAATATACTTTTGTCTCACCGAAAACATTTTCAATCTTTGCTCCCTTTAAATTCTTGGTGGTTACAAATTTGCTGGCTGCGCCAAAGGAATTTTTGTTGGTTACATAGCTGTCCTGGGAAGCCTCTACATGTTCGTTGTAATTTCTTTCTGAGGTTTCATTCACAATCTCATCATCCCATGTGATGTTCTTCTCTGATTTTTTTTTTGTGGGAAACAAAACACTAAATCCTGCACTAAACAAACCTGCAATCACTAACAGATTCCACGGGGAAACATAAGGGAATCCAATCATTCTGCCAAAAACGATCCACAAAAATGCCATTCCAAAAAAGATTTCCGGAAAATTTTTGTTTTTCACACCGTCAAAAATCATGCCAACAAAAATACCTCCAAATAACAGATTCCAGACATTAAAATCTGCATCAATCACCCCTGTCTGGGAAAAAAGCAGAACTGCTGCTATGGCGATCAAAAATACACCCCAGTATACATTTCTCTTCATATCACTTACCTCTTTTCTTCTAATTTATTTTTCAACACCTTGTAATAAGAGCGGGAAACAAAAATCTGTTTGTGGGAACCCTGAAACTCAATGGCACTGGCTGCTGTTATATTCCTCTGTATGGAATATATCTTATCTGCGTTTACAATGCCTGATTTGGAGATACGGACAAAATGTCCAGGAAGCAATTCCTCCAGTTCAAAAAGCTTATACTTTACCGTATATACATCATCTGAGGTATGGGCATTTACCTTGTTCCCCTCTGTTTCAAAAAAGAGTACCTCCTCCACGGAAAAATAAAATTCCGTATCTTCCTTAAAAAAAACAAAAGAATTTTTTCCGTGCATAAATTCGGCTATTACCTGCTGCAGTCTTAAAATATCCGAATCAATGTTGGCACATTTGATGACTACTTCTGTCTCTTCCATTTCAGGCATCATTTCCAGCTTCAGTTTCAAAACGTTCCCTCCTTTCTTGTTCTTTCCGCTTCTGATTTACATTTTACCAGATTCGCAAATGAAGTAAATAGCTTTCAGCTAACAGGTCATTTTTTGGGGGTAAGTGGTAAATAATTTATTCTATTATATTTTTTTCTCCTCGTATAATAAGTTTGTAAGCAAGAACAAATCAACTTACAGACTTATTCTTTTTATGATATAGAGGTAAGGACATCT
>CACXGE010000161.1 GCA_902767135.1 uncultured Lachnospiraceae bacterium
TAATACCAGTGACACCAGCTCAGCCAGAACGTGGAACAGAGGAAGATCCTATTAAGATTCCGGAATTTTTGAGAAGAAATCGTAGATAGTTAGAGTGAATGAAATAAGGCCATCAGAAGACAGTGGAGTCTTCTGGTGGTTTTTTTGCTTCCCCCATATCATTTCGTGGCGAAAATGGGAAAAAAATGCGTAAAAAAATGTAAATACAATGACTTGCTTTGACAAATTTTTTGGAGGAAGTAGGTTATAGTAGTTAAGCAAGTGAAATGGGCTGAAGTTGTTACGGTACGCAGGTGCTTATGTACTGTAACAAGCATATGGGAAGGAGGAAAGATGAAATATGAAATTGTAATAGACCGACTGTTTTTCGTCAATTTACTCCTGAATTATATTCTTTTGCATAGTGCAATCAATTTATTACATATGAGAGTACAGAGGATTCGTTTGCTTTTAGGGGCGGCAATGGGCTCGGCGGGACTTTGTATTTCTTTTTTACTGCCTTTTGGTAAGGGATGTGGCAGATTATTATTTTTGTATGTTGGCATCTTGCCAGCTACAATGATATTCTTGCTAAAAGGTAAGAATCACGTAAGCAAGCTTTTGGTAGCCTGTCTGTATATGGCAGGTATTGTGATTGTAGGGAAACTGACTGAGATGATGAGGTTCATATTTAAAGGGTATCCGGAAAATATTAAATTTATCCTGCTCACGTGTGGCGGGGTGATTTTTGCCCTACAGTCGTTGATTCGTTTTTTGAAAATAAATTATTGCAGCGAAAATACCTTCTGTAAAGTAAAGCTTAGGGTAGAAGGGAAAAACATAATCTTAGATGGTCTTTTGGATACGGGAAATTTGTTGATGGATCCGTTTTTTCATAAACCTGTACATATACTGGAGGAAACGGTAATGTTAGATAGGGAGGAATTTCAGAATACATCTTTGGAAACGCTGTCAGGATTTCATTTAATTCCGTATCAGACCATAGGGAATCAAGGATTGCTTTCTGTGTTTGAAGTGGAAGAGTTTACAATCATCACAGAAAAAGGGCAGATACAGCTTGGCAGACAACTGTGCGCAGTGACTCCAAGAAGTGTGTCTGGAAACAACGAGTATCAGTTAATTGTAAATAAAAGAGCATGGTGATGTTCTGTTAAGGGAGGTTGCATATGGATATTAAAGTATCAGTTTCGAATCATTTAAAGTTAAGGATAGTTCCCAGCGTGTCAAATGTGATGTTTTCAAAACGAGGTGAAGTGCATTATATTGGGGGAGCAGAGGTGCTGCCACCACCATTGGAGCCAGAGGCAGAAGCCAAGGCAATTAATTCTTTGGGAGGTCAGTACGATAAGGAAGCGAAATCAGAATTGATCGAACATAATCTCCGTCTGGTGGTGTATATCGCGAAAAAATTTGATAACACAGGCGTGGGGGTAGAGGATTTGATTTCCATCGGAACCATAGGATTAATCAAAGCCATAAATACATTTAACAGCGGAAAGAACATAAAATTGGCAACCTATGCTTCCAGATGCATTGAGAATGAAATTTTGATGTATTTGCGACGGAATGCAAAACATAGAATGGATGTATCCATTGACGAGCCATTAAATGTTGACTGGGATGGAAATGAATTGTTGCTATCGGATATTCTGGGAACAGAAGAGGATATCATTTCCAAAAATCTTGAAAATGAAGCGGAACAGAAGATGCTAAACAAGGCGCTGGATAAATTGAACTTTCGGGAGCGGCAGATTGTAGAACTGCGTTTTGGGATAAATAATAAAAATGGGGAAGAGAAGACCCAGAAGGAAGTGGCTGAATTATTAGGAATCTCCCAGTCATATATTTCCAGACTGGAAAAGAAAATAATACGCCGTTTGAGAAGAGAAATTGTGCGATGCGAACAATGAAATAAAAGAAAAGAGAAGAAAGAATAAATAAATATGGTAACACAGTTCAGCCTATGGCTGAACTGTGTTACTAAATATGACGATAAATAGGAAAAATAATTGAAAATAATTGGTGAAAGTGCTATAATTTCTTTGATAGTCATTTTATCTGAGATATACGGATTTTGATGTTGGGGAAAGGAGTGGACCATATGAAACTTACATTTATTGGAGCAGCCCATGAAGTTACCGGAAGCTGTCATTGTCTTCAGGTCTGTGGAAAAACTATCCTGATTGACTGCGGTATGGAGCAGGGGATAGATGCCTATGAAAATGCACCACTGCCTGTCAGTGAAGCGCAAGTAGATTTTGTGTTGCTGACTCACGCACACATAGATCACAGTGGTTTGTTACCATTGTTGTATAGTAAGGGGTTTCGGGGACAGATATATACCACGGAGGCCAGTGCGGATTTATGTGATATTATGCTGCGTGACAGCGCCCATATACAACAGTTTGAAGCAGAATGGCATAACAGAAAGGCACGACGTGCAGGAATCGAAGAAATTGAACCATTGTACACTATGGAAGATGCCCAGAATGTGATACGATTATTCGTGCCCTGTCCATATGATACAGAGATAATTTTGACAGATGGAATTAAAATTCGTTTTGAAGATGTGGGACATTTGCTCGGGTCTGCAAGTATAGAGATTTGGGTGGAAGAAGCTGGATTAAAGAGAAAAATTGTGTTTTCTGGTGATATTGGAAACACAAATCAGCCAATTATAAAGGATCCAACTTATTTGGAGAAGGCAGATATTGTAGTTATGGAATCCACCTATGGTGACAGATTTCATGGACCAAGAATCAATTATGTTGAGAAACTGTCACAAATAATTCAAACCACCTTTGATAAGGGAGGCAATGTTGTCATTCCTTCCTTTGCAGTGGGAAGAACCCAGGAAATGTTGTATTTCCTTAGAAAAATCAAGGAAGATAATCTGGTTCAGGGATATGGTAATTTTGAGGTTTATGTAGATAGTCCTTTGGCGGTGGAGGCAACCAGTATTTTTAACAAAAATACCAAAACCTGTTTTGACGACGAAGCAATGGAATTGGTAAATAGAGGCATCAACCCCATTAGTTTTCCCGGATTAAAGTTATCTTTGACCAGTGACGAGTCCAAGGAGATTAATTTTGACTTAAAGCCGAAAGTAATACTTTCTGCGTCAGGAATGTGCGAAGCGGGTCGTATCAGACATCATTTAAAACACAATCTCTGGCGGGAAGAATGTACCATCCTCTTTGTGGGATATCAGGCAGTAGGAACTTTAGGCAGGACCTTATTGGAAGGAGCCACCAGTGTCAAGCTGTTTGGTGAGCTGATTGATGTAAAAGCCAAAATAGAAAAACTGGATGGTGTCAGTGGTCATGCAGACAAAGAGGGACTGACAAAATGGGTAAGTTCTTTTGAACCTAAGCCGGAAAAAGTGTATGTAGTACATGGAGAGGATAGCGTATGTGAGCATTTTGCGGATTATTTGAGACATGAACTACAGATAGATGCCGAGGCTCCCTATACAGGTGCAGTTTATGACTTGGAGTCCAATAAACTTATCAGGGAAGGAGATTCCAGAAAACTGCAGCCAAAGAAAGCGGCAGCGAAACGTGCATCTGCTGTATTTGCAAGATTGGTAGCAGCAGGTCAGAGACTGATGCATATTATTGGAAACAGTGAGGGACGTCCAAACAAGGACCTGGCAAAATTTGCAGATCAAGTCAATTCCCTATGTGATAAGTGGGAAGATTAATGGTAACAGTTCAGGCAGGTCTGCGCATTTACTGCGCTGACCGTGCAAAAATAGGCATTTAACAAAAATCGGGCAATTTTGCATCCGTAAGCATTGCCCGATTTCGTAACAGTTTGGCCTATGGCTGAACTGTTACGATTAATGTATAAAATAGAGCCATAAAGTAAATTCTTTAAGTAGGATACGAAAAGGAGGATTACTTTATGGCTCTTGTAAATTCCAAAGTGGAAATTTGTGGAGTAAACACATCGAAATTACCATTACTTACCAATGAGGAAAAAGAGGAGCTGTTTTGCAGGATGAGTCAGGGGGATAACAATGCAAAAGAACAGTTGATTTATGGGAATTTGCGTCTGGTATTAAGTATTATACGAAGATTTTCAAACAGTAATGAGAATGCAGACGATTTATTTCAGATTGGCTGTATAGGTCTGATAAAAGCAATCAATAATTTTGATACCACATTGCAGGTGAAATTTTCAACTTATGCAGTACCAATGATTATTGGAGAAATACGCAGATACTTAAGGGACAATAATAGTATTCGGGTCAGTCGCTCTCTCAGGGATATGGCATACAAAGCAATCTATGCTAAGGACCAGTTGACAAGGAAAAATGCAAAAGAGCCAACATTAAATGAAATTGCAGGAGAGATTGGAATTCCCAAAGAGGACATTGTGTATGCACTGGATGCCATTCAAAGTCCGGTAAGTTTATTTGAACCGGTATACAACGAAGCTGGGGATACCCTTTATGTGATGGACCAGATAAGTGATAAGAAAAACCGGGAGGAAGTGTGGGTGGAGCATATTGCGTTGAATGAAGCCATGAAACGTCTAGGAGAAAGAGAGTATGAAATCTTGGATTTGAGATTTTTTCATGGAAAGACACAGATGGAAGTGGCACAGACTATTGGCATCTCACAGGCACAGGTCAGTCGCTTGGAAAAAAATGCTCTGAAATTTCTGAAAAAATGCCTTTCCTAGAATGCATATTCTGGGAACAAGATACATTTTATATATAAAAAAGAAAATGGTAGAGAATAAAAAATGAGATTTTCCCAGATTCGGCGGTGCGAGGTAATCAATATAAGAACATGTCGCAGATTAGGTTATGTGGTGGATATGGAACTGGACATCAAAGAAGGTATTGTAAAAGCATTCCTGGTTCCGGCCACCACCAGATTTTGCTGGTGGTTTACAAAGTATCAGGAATATGTGATTTCCTGGTGTGACGTAAGGCAGATAGGGGAGGAAATCATACTGGTGGACATTGATGAAGAAAAATGGTTGCATTCCTCCTGAGACAATGAAAGGTAAATGTAACAGTTTAGCCTATGGCTGGACTGTTACAGGTAAATAGCTGAAAAAAATATGCAATAAATCAGATATATTTATGTACAAAAAATGTATGAAAGTTCCAAAATATAGAAATGTATCAGTAATTTATCGATTATAACGAAATTATCATGTAACCCTTCTGTAAAAAACTTGTAAAAATCACCTGCATTTTAAGTATATGACGATAAAAATGCACAAAACAGATAGATGCAAATTGTTCATAATGTAAAAAGTAATAAAAAACTTGTGCATTTTGTTGACAATGAAAGGGGAATAGTGCTAAATTATACGTATACAAAAAATTTACAAAAAAGTTACGTAAATTCTTTGTTTGTTCATTTTCATTGTTCAAAATGTACAAGTCATTAAGAACGAGAAAACGGACGGAGAAACTATAAAGTTCACAGCGGTAATAAAATATGATTTACATATTTTATGCAATAAAAAAAGAGAGGTAGAAAAAAGTTATGAAGAAGAAGAAAGTAATGTCATTGTTATTAGCTACTGCTATGGCAGCAACTTGTTTAACAGCATGTGGCGGAAGTGACAACACAACAACAAACAACAACACAACAACAGAAGGTACTGAGACAACAGAAGGTACAGAAACAACAGAAAACACAGAGGAAGCAGCACCAGCTGAAGAAGAAGCTATCACAGCTACAATCAAGGTTTGGTCTCCATCAGAAGATCAGTCTGCTGACAATGGTAACTGGTTAGGAACAATGTGTGACGAGTTCAACGCAGCTCATCCAAACTGGGATTTAACATTTGAATATGGTGTTTGTGCTGAAAGTGAGGCAAAGACACAGGTAGGACAGGATCCAACAGCAGCAGCTGATGTATATATGTTCGCTAATGACCAGTTAACAGACTTAATCGCTGCTAACGGAATTGCTCAGTTAGGTGGAGAAACAGAAACTTATGTAAAAGAAACAAACTCTGAAGCAATCGTAAATTCTATCACAGTAGATGATGCTATTTATGGTGTTCCTTTCACAACAAATACATGGTTTATGTACTATGACAAGAGTGCATTTACAGAAGATGAAATTAAGAATTTAGATAAGATGCTTGCAAAAGACAAAGTATCTTTCCCATTAAACAACTCTTGGTATATCGCATCTTTCTATGTTGCTAACGGATGTACATTATTCGGAGATGGAACAGACAACGAAGCTGGAATCGACTTTGAAGGAGATAAGGCAACAGCAGTTACAAACTACTTAGTAGATGTGGTTGGAAATCCAAACTTCGTAAATGATAAAGACGGTTCTGGTTTAGCAGGATTAAGAGATGGTTCTGTAAAGGCTATGTTCTCTGGTTCTTGGGATTATACAGCAGTTAAGGAAGCACTTGGAGATAACTTCGGTGTAACAGTTCTTCCTACTATTACAATTGACGGAGCTGAAAAGCAGATGAAGTCATTTGCTGGTTCTAAGGCAATTGGTGTTAATCCAAACGCACAGTACCCACAGGTAGCTGTAGCACTTGCTAAATTCTTGGGATCTGCAGATGCTCAGAAGAAACATTATGAATTAAGAAGCGTTGTTCCATGTAATACAGAGTTACTGGAACAGGAAGATGTACAGAGCGATGCATTAGTTGTTGCACAGAATGCTACATTCGATACAACATCTATCCTTCAGCCATTCGTATCTAACATGGGTAACTACTGGACACCAGCTGAAAACTTTGGTAACTCTTTATTAAACGGAGAAGTAACAAAGGATAACGCTGCTGATATGACAAAGTCATTAAATGAATCATTAAATACTTCAGTAGTGGAATAATATAGAATTTAATAAACGTAGGTTTATATAAATTTATTGCGGCCCAAGGCGTTGCTTACAACGCCAAGGCCGTATTTATTGTGAAAGAGTTGTTATTTTTAAAGAAATTATTTGATTATTTTGAGATTACTACATGGCGGATCCTGATTCCGCAGAATACCGATAAAGGTATGTGTAGAGCCTGGAGGTTTGAAAATGAGCAAGATTGCGGAAAAATTAGGAATGAAAAAACGCGTCAATTATTTTGAAACACCTTATACCTTCAGAAATGCTATGAAGGAAGGTTCAAGCGACGTAAAGATTTCGATGGCAGTGCTGGGGTTTGCCAACATTAAAAACAAGCAGATTGCCAAGGGTTTATTATTCTTGGTTATTGAATTAGCGTATTTGTATTATATGTTTACCAATGGTTTTCATTGTATTGCAATGTTACCATCTTTAGGAACAAGAGAAGCAGAAAAAGTTTGGAATGAAGCAAAGGGTATTTATGAATATACTGCAGGAGATAATTCCATTCTTATCTTATTGTATGGCGTAGTAACGGTGGCTATCACGTTAGTATTTGCTGTTTTCTGGAAATCTACAGTTTGCAGCGGCTACAAGGCTGAGTATTTAAAAGCACGTGGTATGCGTGTAAGTACCTTTGTGGAAGATGTGAAGGATTTATTTAATAAGAACTTACATAAGTTGTTAATGTTCCTTCCATTTACAGGTATTTGTGTATTTACAATTTTGCCTTTGATTTACATGATTACTATGGCATTCACAAACTATAGTAAAGAGGGAAATCATTTACTATTATTTGACTGGGTTGGATTTGAAAACTTTGCACGAGTGTTGAACTTTGGTGGAAAGATTGGTAAAGAATTCTGGTCAGTATTAGGTTGGACAATTATCTGGGCGGTTTTCGCAACTGGATTGAACTATATATTTGGTATGATTTTGGGTATTGTAATCAACAGAAAGGGAACAAGATTCAAAGCATTTTGGAGATTCTGTTTCGTGCTTTCTATTGCTGTACCACAGTTCGTATCTTTATTGATTATGAGAACATGTTTACAGCCACAGGGTGCTATCAATGTATTGCTACAGAATGCAGGTCTTACAGATCATGCACTTCCATTCTTGACAGATGCCACTTGGGCTAGAGTTACTGTTATTGTCATCAACTGCTGGGTAGGTATTCCATATACACTGTTACAGGTAACAGGTATTTTGCAGAACATTCCAGCGGAATTATATGAATCAGCACGTGTGGACGGTGCGAATGCGTTTATTACATTCTTTAAGATTACACTTCCATATATGTTGTTTGTAACACTGCCATATTTAATTACACAGTTTACAGGTAACGTTAACAACTTCAACGTAATCTTCCTGTTATCAGGTGGTGCACCGACACCAGTAGGAAGCACATCTGGTAAGACAGACCTTTTGGTTACTTGGTTGTATAAGTTAACAATTGATCAGCAGTATTATAACTTAGGTGCTGTTATCGGTATCCTGACATTCGTTGTACTTGCTATTGTAGCATTAAGTACTTATAGAAATACTGGAGCTTATAAGAACGAGGAGGAATTCATGTAATGAGAAAGAGAGAAACAGCCTCTGCAAAGACAAGAAGATTTATTTCAAATACGATTGTTCATGTATGCTTAGCCGTATTAGCAGTGATTTGGTTATTCCCAATTTTCTGGGTAATATTAACAAGCTTTAGAGCAGAAAAGGGATCTTACGTATCCTCTTTCTTTCCGAAGTCATACACATTAGACAATTATAAGAGACTATTTACGGATACTACTATTTTGAATTTCCCACAGATGTTTATGAATACTTTGATTATTGCTATCTTCTGTGCAGTGATTTCAAGTTTCTTTGTATTGTCAGTATCTTACTGTATGTCAAGATTACGTTTTAAAATGCGTAAACCATTTATGAATCTGGCAATGGTACTTGGATTGTTCCCAGGTTTCATGTCAATGATTGCAGTATACTATATTTTAAAAGCTATCGGTTTATCAGAAGGTTCCATGATTCGTGTTGCATTGATTTTGGTATACACAGGTGGTTCAGGAGCAGGTTTCTATATTGCAAAGGGATTCTTTGATACGATTCCTAAGGCACTTGATGAAGCTGCATATCTTGATGGAGCTACAAAATTCCAGGTATTTACAAAAGTAACGATTCCACTGAGTAAACCAATCATTGTATATACAATCCTTACATCCTTCATGGCTCCATGGTTAGACTTTATCTTCGCAAAAGTTATCTGTAGAGCAGATGCGAAGTATTACACAGTATCTATAGGTCTGTGGAAGATGCTTGAAAAAGAATATATTGACAGTTGGTATACATGTTTCGCAGCCGGTGCGGTGTGTGTATCTATCCCAATCGCTATTCTCTTCATTGCAATGCAGAATATGTATGTTGAAGGTATGGCAGGAGCTGTCAAAGGTTAATAAAATATACTGTTTTGTGGGAATAAACAGATCTCATAAAATAAAAAAGAACTGTACTACGTATGTGGTACGGTTCTTTTTTTGTGCAGAACAGGAATAAAATGCATTCTTGTCTCATACATTACCATGAGGTGAATGACATGAAAATAAAAAAAGAATTAGAGGCAATGTTAACCAAAGAGGTAAGTCAGGTGCTGGAAAAATGTAAAGGGATAAAAAAGGAAGAGGAACTCTTGGAAATACGCTTGAATATAGGACAACCATTGATTGTCAAGTGTAAAGGTGGGGAATATATTTTGAAACGTAATGGGGAAGTTACCAAGGATTTTAAAGAGGGGCTGTATGTGACAGCCAATATGGTAAGAGATACTTTTTCGGGAGCATGCAAGTATTCTGCCTATGCCTTTGAAGAGGAAGTCAGACAGGGATTTTTGACCATAGAAGGTGGACATCGGATTGGAATCGTGGGACAAGCAATTATGGAGGAGGGAAGGGTAAAAAACTTAAAATATATTTCTGGGTTAAATATACGAGTTGCCAATGAAAATATAGGCTGCGGAGAGGTTTTGATGAAGGAAATATATAACCATAGGGAGCTTGCTTCGGCTCTGATTGTGTCTATGCCAGGGGGAGGAAAAACCACTCTGCTTCGGGATTGTATTCGTGTGTTGTCAGAGGGGACAGGAATTAGAAAAGGGTACAGAGTAGGTGTGGTGGATGAAAGAGGAGAACTGGGCGCCGCCTATCGGGGAATTATACAGAATCATTTGGGACCCAGAACCGATTTGCTGGACAGAATATCTAAAAAAGAGGGCATCTTTATGCTACTAAGGAGCATGGCGCCGGAAATCATAGCAGTGGATGAAATCGGCAGTAAGGAAGATGAGGAGGCGTTACATAGAGCCATGTTATGTGGGTGTAAGTTGCTGGCTACGGCCCATGCTGCTTCCATACAGGAGGCAAGAATACGGTTTGAATCCCTTGGAATTTTTGAGTATTATATACTGCTGGATGCAAAACATGTAGGGAGAATACAGGAGATTTATCAAAGTACAGGAATTCACCAAAAAAAAGAGGCCTTATTATGTGGCAGTTAAAATTGATTGGGGCAGCAATGATTTTAATAGGAAGTACCATTCTGGGGTTAGAAAAGAGTAAGAAAGAGGAAAATAAAATACGTACATTGCAGGATATTAATTATATGCTGGTTTTACTCAAGGGGGAAATGGTTTATGAAAGAGCTGCTTTGCCAGATATTTATATGCATTTATCCCAAAAACTGTCCAAACCATATAACAGATTTTTTGAAGGGTTGTGTGAGGAAATGGAACACCGTAGGGGAAGAACTATGGAACAGATATGGAGAGAGCGGGTGGAAAATTCCACCAAGGACTGGGTGATGGAGGAAAAGGACAGGCAGGAATTTTTACAACTGGGAAATTTTTGGGGGTATATTGATATCTCTCTTCAGGAATCTGCTTTGGAGTTATATAAGGAAAAGCTGGAATATCGTATTAAGGAGATGCAGAGCACAATAAAGGATAGGCAGAGGATTTACAGCATGTTGGGGGTGCTGTCCGGGTTGTTCCTTGGCATACTGCTATTCTAGATACAAGGGTCAAAATACCTTTTGACCCTCATATCATTCTAAGGAAGGAAGAGAGAATATGAGTGTAAATATTATTTTTAAAATAGCAGCTGTAGGTATCCTTGTCTCTATAATGAATCAGATATTAAAACATAGTGGCAGAGAAGAACAGGCATTCTTGACAAGTTTTGCAGGGCTATTGTTGGTTTTATTTTGGATTGTTCCGTACATATATGAATTGTTGGAGACGGTAAAGGAGTTATTTATGTTATAAGAGGAGTGCATTATGGAGATTGTATCTGTAGCTTTGATTGGGATTGCAGCCATGATACTGTGTAATTGTTGTAAAGAATATGCAAATTGGTATAGTGCAATTATCTGTATGGCGGCAGGGCTGTGTATCATGTTTTTTATGGCTGAAAAAATCGGTTCTGTTATCCATTTCATTTTGGAAATGGTGAATATTGTAAATATGAAATCCCAGTATGTAGAGATTCTCTGCAAGATGACAGGGATTACCTATATTACTGAATTTGCTGTAAATATATGTAAAGATGGTGGATACTCATCCATAGGGAGCCAAATTGAAAATTTTGGGAAGATAGCAGTATTGTATCTTAGCATTCCAGTGCTTCAGGCTTTAGTGGAACTGATTCAGTCGTTATTATAGGAGAAAGAAATGGAAGATTATAAAAATCAGATATTACAACAGTTTACTTTTGGCGAGATAGACCAGGTCTTATCAGATATTTTAAAGGAGCCTTTAAGTTTTGGGGATATTTTAAAAGCCGTTATCACAGGTGATTTTACTATGTTAGAAGGGATAGAATTTATCTCTAAGAATATGGTGCAGCAGCTTATTCAAGACAAAAATCTTATATTATATATATTTATTCTATGTCTTGTGGCATCATTGTACACGGTGTTTACTACAAATCTAAAAGATAAACAGGTGTCGGAGACTTTTTTTTATGTAGTTTATATCATGATTACCCTGCTTTTGATGAAAGGTTTTGGAGAACTGCTGGCAACCGTCAGGCAGGGGGCAGTGAATTTAAGTATGTTTATGAAGGTTTTAATTCCCTCATACAGTCTGGGAATCGCATTCTCTGTTGGCTATGAAAGTGCTACGGGTTTTTATCAATGCAATCTGATGATGATATCTATTTTGTCTGATTTGTTGTGTGTTGTTTTACTTCCCGCAATTGAGATTTTTGTTGTGCTTAGATTGTTGAATCAGTTGTTTATGGATGACTATACCAAAGCTATGGCAGATGTATTTCTGAAAATATGCAGTTTTTTTCTAAAGGTTGCCATGAGTGCATTGATTGGTATGCAAGTAATACAATCCATGGTGCTTCCGGCGATAGATACCTTCAAAAATGCAGCGTTTACAAAGGGGGCTATGGCAATTCCGGGAATAGGAAATTCCATTGGTGCGGTGACAGAACTGTTTATGGGAGCTGCAATTTTAGTAAAGAATGGTATGGGTGTTGTTGCGATTATGATCATCATAATTCTTGTCCTACCCATTTTTTTCAAAATCTTTTTATATATAGCAGTATTTAAAATTCTGGCAGCGTTATTACAGCCGGTTTCAGATAAAAGATTGACGGGCTGTATGGAGAGTGTATGGGAAGGAGGAATTATGGTGCTGAAATGTAGTGGAATGGTAGCGGGAATGTTTATGATTTCCATTGCACTGATTGCTATGAAAACCAAGTGATTTTCGGATATATAGTAATAATGGAGTACGGCAACTGTTTTGCATTGTTAAGCAGATGCCATTGTTCCTAAAAGGATGGTATTGGAAATGGAAGTGTTTTATGAGTGGATGACAAGAATTATTGTTTTTTTGATATTAAGCAGCATTTTGTTTCGGATATGTGAACATAGTAATTTTTTGCCTTATCTAAAGTTGGTTAGTGGATTCTTATTGCTCATAATCATCTTGGAACCTTTGAGCAATAAAAGCCAGTGGAGTGTGGAAAATGTTATGGAATATTTTATGGAAAAATATGAGATAGATCATGTGAAAATGACAGAAGAACAATTTGAAGAGATGCGAAATGAAATGATTTTGCAACAGTGTGAACGGGAGGAGTGACATGAACTTTGAACAGTTGAAAGGAATTAAGAAATTAACTGGGAAGAAGGAAAACATATGGATAATCCTTTTGATGGGAGTGTTGTTTATGGTGGTGGCAATTCCTAGTAATGGTGGCGGATTTGGAAGAGAGAAAGATAATCAGGAGAAACAGTCGTATCAAGGCCAGGCTTATGAAGAAGAAAAGGAAAATATGGAGAAGCAGTTGGAAGAATTGTTGGGAAATGTAGAAGGCGCAGGTAAGGTAAAAGTGATGTTAACCTATAAAACCAAGGGGGAAAAGGCTGTGGAAAAGGATGAAGAAACAGAATACAGCCAAAAAGAGACGGAAACCAACAAGAAATGCAAGGAGAGTACGGTGTTTGCAGGGGAGGAGCCTTTTGTATACAAGGAATACGAGCCGGAGATACAGGGGGTTGTGGTAGTGGCACAAGGGGGAGGTAATACCCAGGTAAAAAAAGAAATTTTAGAGGCAATTAAGGCATTATTTGATATTGAGGCACATAAGATAAAAATAATAAAGGCTGTAGATTCATAAATTGAGAAAGGAGTAATTATGAAGGGAAAGATAAAGAAAAATCAAGTTGTTATCTCGGCATTAGCACTTATGATTGCATTGGCAGGATATTTAGATTTTGCGGGAGTTGAAATTGGAGGAGAGGGTGAAAATTCCACAGCATTAAGCGAAGGAGTGGTAGAAGATGGTAAATTTTATGGGGACATTTCTTCAGAGGATATGGATGAGGTGGAAGAGGTATCTTACATCGATTCAGAAAATAGTGAAGAGGCATTAGATGAGGTGGCAAAACAGGAAGAAAATTCAGAAGATTCAGATTCTTCAGATATTGAAAGTTATGATTATGATTTGACCACAGCGGATACAGAGAATCCAGGGGAATCTGTGATGGCAAGCAGTGACCAGGTGGCAGAAAGTGATGTGATATTGGAGGCTAGATTAAACAGAGAGCAGGTTCGTTCCAAAAATAAAGAAGCTTTGATGGAAGTAATCAACAATGAGAATATTGCGAAAGAACAAAAGGATGATGCGGTGGCAACCATGGTAGGATATACCCAGATAGCCCAGAAGGAATCTGCGGCAGAAATGTTATTGGAGGCAAAGGGATATACGGATGCGGTGGTCAGTATTGGAGATGAAACGGTGGATGTGATGATCAATCAGGCAAATATTGACGATGCAAACAGGGCACAAATTGAAGATATTGTGACTAGGAAGACAGGAGTTTCAGCGGATAAAATAGTGATTTCTTCGGTGCAACCTTGAAACAGGACAGAAAAGATGGTACAATAAACCGTAAATATTGTAAAAAATTTCTAAACATTTGTGAAGAAAAAATGAAGGATATAGTATGGGAAAAAGGAGTAGTATACATATGAGTGACAGGAAAAGAATGACAGCCAAGGTCAGAAAAAAAGCAATAAAGGTATGCAGGCATTGAGCCTTGGCATGTGTACTGTAATGCTTGCAAGCAATGTGAACCTTCCGGTATATGCAAGGGAAATCCAGGAAGTTGATGTGATAGAGGCCCAGGTGAATGCGACAGAAACGATTACATTGAATAAGGTGATTTATAAAAATTATGGCACCTATTATACAGTGTCTGGATTTGAAGATGGGATCACACAGGTTGATATTCCCTCTGCTGTTGCAGGAGTTCCAGTGACAAAAATAGACGCATATGCATTTAAAAATTGTACTACCTTAAAAAGTGTGAGTATACCGGCAAGTGTAACCAGTATGGGTGGGGAAGTTTTTATGGGGGCGAGTTCCTTAGAAAGTGTTTTGTTTCATAAGGAAAGTAAAATCAGTGCAATACCTAGTGGCACTTTTAACGGTGCCACATCGTTGATGGATGTTTCTCTCCCTGGCAGTTTACAGACCATAGGTTCCGGTTCGTTTAGAGGCTGTACAGCGCTAAGTGTGATGGTGGTGCCGGAAACGGTTGTGAAAGTGGGATCATACGCATTCTGTGATTCGGGAATCGCTCACATTGAATTTAAGGGAGTTTTGGATACTGTTGATGGCAATGCTTTTTCAGGTTGTGACAAATTAATCGAAGTTAATTTTGTAAAGGCAGTAAAGGCGCTGGGAAGCAGCTGTTTTGAAGAATGTCAGAGCCTAAATTCAGTTAACTTTCAGGAATCTGTTACCAGTATTGGAAATAGTTGTTTTAAAAAATGCACGGCACTGAAAAGCATATCCATTCCAGAGGGAACAACTACAATCGAAGCTTATGCATTTGCTGGAGCAGGGATAAAAACTGTTTCGCTTCCCAACAGTCTTACTGGCCTGGGAGACAGAACTTTTCAAGGATGTGAGAGCTTAGAATCGGTTTATTTTGGAGAAAAATTAAGCACCCTTCCTGCTTTAGTATTTGAAGGATGCACGGCTTTGACAGAAGTTAAGATGCCAGAAGAGTTGACCTCAATCAAGACGAGTGCATTCAAGGGATGTGTTTCCCTAAAGAATGTGAACTTACCGGAAGGATTGCTTACCATAGAAAACAATGCCTTTGCCTCATCAGGAATTGAGAGCCTCACGGTTCCTGGTACAGTAAAATCCATGGCGGAAGGCGCGCTGCAGGAGGCAGACTGCTTAAAAGAGGTTGTGATATCTGAGGGTGTTACTACCCTCCCGCCCTTTCTTTTTGACAATTGTGATATGTTGGAGACAGTTCACTTGCCACAAACTTTGACTACGATTTCAAAGTGTACGTTTCGAACTTGTAAAAGTCTAAAGCAAATTGAATTGCCCGAGAGTCTGACTACCTTGTCAGAGTACGCTTTCGAGGAGACGGCTTTGGAGGAACTGGTGATTCCAGACAGTGTGACCAGTCTGGGAAGCTATATCTGCAAAAACAACAAGAAATTAAAGAAGATAGTGGTGGGAAGCTCAATTACAAGTATCCCAGAGAACTTCTGTTATAATCATGATGGGTTAACAGAGGTGGTTTTGCCACAGACAGTAAAGTCCATAGGAGATAGTGCTTTTTATTCCTGTGACAGTCTGGTGCAGGTGAATTTTCCACAGGGGCTGGAAACGATTGGAGAATCTGCCTTTCGTGATACTGCTCTTCGGTTGGTGGAACTTCCGGATACAGTAAACAGTGTGGGGAATGCTTGTTTTCAGAATTCAGATGTGATACGTGCAAAAATTTCAAAAAATTTGAAAGAGATTCCAAGAGGAATGTTTTATCAGTGTGCTTCACTTAAGGATTTAACGATTCCAGAAGGAGTGGAAATCATAGGAATCGACTCATTTTATGGATGTAATGGAGTTACTGTCTTAGACCTGCCACTGTCTGTTACAAGCCTTGGTGACAGTGCTTTTGCACACATGGAGGGACTGACTACCGTGTACCTGCCTTCCAGTGTCACGGAACTGCCATGGGGGCTGTTTTACAACTGTTCTAATCTGAAGGCTGTGACCATTCCGGTTTCCGTAAAGAATTTTGGGGACGATATTTTCCGATATACCGGAAACAATCTGGTAATATACGGGGAAGAGGACTCCGAGGCAAATACTTATGCTGTGGAGAATGGGATTTCATTCTATCCGGTGAAGCTGGTATCCATTCAGGCGGTGAAGGCAAAAAGTCAATATAGGGTAGGAGAACAGGTAAATCTGGACGATATCTCAGTAAAGGGAGTATTTAACAATGGCACTTCAAAAGGGGTGACAGGGTTTACTATCTATCCCCAAACCATAGACTCCTCTCTACCAGGAAAGCAGTATATTAACGTGTATTATCTTTATAACGGACACAATCTGACCAGTCATGTGACGGTGGAAATTGTGGAGGGTGAGGAACAGGAACAAGGTCAGGTACAGGATACAACTGCCTTGGAACATGTGATTTACAAAAAGATAGATAATGCCTGGTATGTTTCTGGAGTGGAAGGCAGCCTGTATAAATATGAGGTGACAGAAAAGATTGGAGAGGAACCGGTTGTGGGTATTTTGCCTGAGGCATTTGCAAAACAGGATATTCTGACCACAGTGGTACTGCCAGAGGGGATAACTTCTATTGGCAATCGTGCATTTGCAGGATGTGAGGGACTCTCATCCATTCAGATTCCTTCTACAGTGACCAGCATTGGAAAAAGTGCCTTTGAAGGATGTGACCTACTGACTGTTGTTTCCATTCCGGCAGGAGTCCGTGAGATTGGAGACAGCGCCTTTGAAAATTGTGGGGGATTGGAAAGTATTCAGGTGGAGGAAGAAAATCCTTATTATAAATCAATAGGAGATATCTTATACACAAAGGATAAGAGTGTATTGATAAAGTATCCGGCAAAAAAGAAGGCGTCCTCTTATACCATATCCTCGGAGGTAAAGCAGGTTGCAGGCAACGCCTTTGGAGATTGTGCTAATTTGCGTGAGGTGGTGATACCGAACAATGTTGTAAGCTTAGGGGAGCGGGTATTTGCAAATTGTGTTTCCCTGAATAAGGTGACCGTGTCAAACCAGATTAAGGAACTGCCAGAGAGAACCTTTGAAAACGGTAAAAGTTTATTGGAGGTGGTTTTGGAAGAGGGGACAACCAAAATAGGAAATTATTGTTTCACAGGATGTAGCTCCCTATTGCAGGTAGAATTGCCAAAGACGGTATCAGAGTTTGGCAGAGGCGCATTTTTTGGATGTACCAGTCTTACCTGTTTTGAGGTTCCTCAAAAGATTACTGTCATACCGGCAGAGTGTTTCTTTGAATGTGAATCCCTCAATGGCATTGTGCTAAATGATGGAATCAAAGAAATTGGGGATAGTGCTTTTGGAAAGGCAAGGTCCATGGAAAGTGTGACAATCTCTGCGACAGTAGAGAAGATAGGTTATAGTGCTTTTTTAGACTGTGACAAACTGGTGGTGTATGGCTGCACCGATGTGGCAAAAAATGCAGCAGAGGAGTCGCAGGTTACATATGAAAGCCTTTCTCTTACCGGAATTGAAGTGACAAAAGAAAAGGTAGAATATCAGACGGGTGAGAAGCTTCTGTTAGATGACCTGGAGGTTTATGCCTGTTATCAGAATGGTGGGAAAAATCTGGTGACACAGTATACTACAAATCTGGAAAGTATTGATATGAAAGTGGCTGGTGAAAAGGTGCTGACAATTACATACCGCCTTGGTGAGAAAAGCTATAGTGAAGATATCATGATTTTTGTGGAACAATCAGAAGAGGAAGAACCGGATATCAGTGCTGTGCCCACAAAAATTGTCACAGTGACACCTACCAACACGGTAACACCTACTCCCATCACTACACCGGCGTTGCTTCCTACCAATACAGTGACGCCGGGAACCACATTGACACCAGGTATTACAGTGACAGTGACACCCACAGGGATTCCTGAGGTCACCCTGACCAAGGCACCTACAGCTACCCCAAAAGTTCAGGAAAATGTGTATAGTGTTACCTTAAAACCAACTGCGGCAGTTACACCTACATCGGCACCTGAGGTAACCATTGCCCCATCCAGTGAAAAAATCATAGTACATTTTTATAATCAAAAGCAGAAGGTATATTTGTTTTATTTCAATGTAAATAACGGGGTGAATACTCCCATAAGCTGGCCGGGAATTAACATGGTGACAGAGGATGATTTGTGGTGTAAGTATACCATTGACAGTGCTGACGTTACCAATGCGGTGTTTGTCACAGAAACCGGACAGACACAGGAAGTACAGATTGCCAAAGGTGAGTGGTGGTTTGCAAATGGAAATATGTACGATAAAAGACCGGTGATTACCAAGAAACCTACACCAACTCCGGTAAAGCGTGTTACCGCCACCATAGCACCGGGAAAGTGTAAGGTAACCTTCCATAAAAATGGGGGCAGCAGTGTAAGTAAGACTACAGTAGAGGTTACCAAAAACAAGGCAGTGGGAAGTTTGCCCACCACCAAAAGAAATGGATATGTATTCCTTGGCTGGTATACAAAGAAAACTGGTGGAAGTAAGGTGACACAAAATACCAAGGTAAGCGGCAATACAACCTACTATGCACATTGGTTACAGATTCCTAAAAAACCGGGGCTTACGGTAATATACAGTTCCATCGGAGATGTGAAACTTACCTGGAAAAAGGTGAATGGTGCAAAGGGGTATGTAATTTACCGTTCCACAAAGAAAAACAGTGGATATAAGAAAATAAAGACCATTACATCTTCCAAGACACTTTCCTATGTGGACAGTGGACTAAAGAATGGAAAGACCTATTATTACTATGTAAAAGCTTATGCAAAATCTGGAGGCAAAACAGTATACTCCACAAAATCTTCCATAGGACAATGCAAGGTTATTACAGAGTTAAAGGCAGCCACCTTTTATCAGCCAAAAGGGAATCAGCTCCAATTTAAATTCAGCTGGTCCAAGGTAAAGAATGCCACAAAATATGAAATTTATATGAAAGAAAACCAAGGACCATTTCGTAAATTAGTAACCACAAAAGGAACCAGTAAGACTGTGGATATGAGAAAGTACGATTGGAACAACAAAAAATATAAATTTGTGGTGGTGGCAGTATATGAAAAGAATGGAACCAGTGTCAGAAGTGATTATTCCAAAGAATGCTGGGTGTTAGGACGATAAAAGTCAGTAAGTTATATGTCACAATAGTATGAAATATAAAATATAAAATATAAAACAGATGGAGTAAGGACTCCAGGAAAGGAAAAGAAATGAAATACGAAATTAAAGGTGGAAATCTTCCGGTAGTAATTTGTGAAGTGGAAGAAAATGAAAAAATGATTTGTGAAAATGGAGCAATGTGCTGGATGTCTCCCAATATGAAAATGGAAACATCATCTAATGGTGGTGTTGGAAAAATGTTTGGAAGAATGATGTCCGGGGAAAAAATGTTTCAGAATTTTTATACGGCAGTAGGGGGAAATGGAACCATTGCTTATGCATCCAGTTTTCCAGGTTCCATTCAGGCCTATGAAATTACACCGGGAAATGAAATGGTGGTTCAGAAATCAGGATTTTTGGCATCTACAGAAGGGGTAGAACTTTCCGTGTTCTTCCAGAAAAAGTTAAGTGCAGGGTTCTTCGGAGGAGAAGGTTTTATCATGCAGAAGCTTTCAGGTAACGGGATAGCTTTTGTTGAAATTGATGGGGCAATTGTGGAATATGACTTAGAGCCGGGACAGCAGATTGTTGTGGATACCGGGTATTTGGCAGCTATGTCGGCAACCTGCAGCATAGAAATTAAGAGTGTTCCAGGTATCAAGAATGCGTTGTTTGGAGGAGAAGGATTATTCAACACCGTGGTTACAGGACCAGGAAGAGTGGTATTGCAAACATTGCCTATCAGCAATGTGGCATCGGCAATCCGTCCGTTTATCCCATCCGGAAACTAAAAATGGATAACAAAA
>CACXGE010000162.1 GCA_902767135.1 uncultured Lachnospiraceae bacterium
GTGAGTAGATGTTGTAGAAATACAAATCAAAAGCATACACGTTGAAGTAGGAATGAAACATAAAGTTTATAACTTTTTATAAGTTTTTAGTAACGGTACACTCCCTTTGTTTTTGAAAAATATTTCATATATATTACAGAAAAGATAGAGTTGTATTAAATTACAAAAAACATGGAATTTACCGAAATGTCCTCCCATGTGGAAACAACTATGAGTACTATGAATCACAGTCTTGGAGATATTTCCATAGCTGTGGATGAAAGTGCCCAAGGGGTGACCAGCGTTGCTGAAAATGCGGTAAATCTGGTAAATGCTATTTCAAGGATTCAACAGGCAACCGAGGAGAGTCAGGAATTTTCGGCAGAATTGCAGGAAAAAACAAAGCGTTTTGAACGTGTGTAATATGGGAATAGAATCGGGCATTGTTGTTACAAAGGTGGTGACAGCAATGCCCAACTTGTTGCCGCAATCCTCCCTTGCAAACTGTACGCATTTAAACTATAATAAAACAGTTAGAATTAGGAGTAGTCAGGGCAATGCCCTTTTCAAGGAGTAAAAAAATGAATTATAGTGAATTAAGAGAAATGTACCATGATTTTATATATAAGTCTTTTGACATAGAAGAAAATTCAGAAAAAGTAAAAATCACATATCATTTTCAGATTACAGGATTGGAAGAGTTTTCTCCATACTGGGAATTTCCAAAGAAAAAAACAGATACCTTTTGTTATAAAGAAAGCACCCTGTTTCACAATATGGTGTTTTCTTTGGGTATGGTAGAACTGGTAAGTTATTGGAAAATCTGCTGTCCCAAGTTGGTGCATATACAGGCAGGAGCGTTAAATGCAAAACAGATTGCATGGTGGAAAGAGTTATATTTTCATGGTCTGGGAGAATTTTATTACACCAACGGAATTCAAGTGGACATAGATAGCTTTATGGAGATTGTTTCAGAAAGGGAATCCATAGATGCCCAAAAGGAAGAGAGAAAACATTTAGATGGAAATCTGATTCCCATTGGTGGTGGAAAAGATTCAGCGGTAACCATAAGCTTACTGGAGGAACAGAAAGAAAAAAACTATTGTTATATCATCAATCCACGAGGGGCCACCATTCATACGGCAGAGCGTGGAGGGTTTGGAAAAGAGAGAGTGGTTGCTGTAAAACGTGTGCTGGATAAACGGATGATAGAATTAAACAAAAGAGGGTTCCTGAATGGTCATACACCATTTTCGGCAATCGTGTCTTTTTCAGCAACCATAGCTGCTTACATGAATGACTTGAAGTATATTGTATTGTCCAATGAATCCAGTGCCAACGAGAGCACTGTAGCTGGAAGTACCGTAAACCATCAGTATTCAAAGAGCTTTAAGTTTGAGAAAGATTTTCACACTTATGAAGAAACTTACATTCAAAGCGGAACTTACTATTTTAGTATGTTGCGTCCGTTAAGCGAATTTCAGATAGCAAAACAATTTGCAAAATACACCACGTACCATGACATTTTCCGCAGTTGTAATGTGGGGAGCAAGGAGGATATCTGGTGCGGACACTGTCCAAAGTGTCTTTTTGTTTATATTATCCTCTCGCCGTTTCTGTCCTTAGAAAGTCTAAGAGAAATCTTTGGGACGGATATGCTGGATAATATGGAGATGTTACCTGTGATGGAACAGCTTATTGGATTATCAAAAGAAAAACCCTTTGAGTGCGTGGGCAGCAGAGATGAAATTAACACAGCTATTTGTATGGCAATCGAAAAGAATGAGAAAGAAAATCGTACTTTGCCAAAATTGTTTGCACACTATAAAGAGCAGGGCTTGTACGAGAAAAATAAAGGGAAAGAACAGTATTATTGTACTTTCTATGACAAGGAACATTTATTACCGGAAATGTTCGATAAAATATTAAAAAGAGAGTGTGGACTGTCCTAAACCAAAACAGACACACAGAAATCGTGAAGAAAATAAAGAGGGAATATCATGAGAGAAACGATCAAACAGTATATAGAAAATAAATCCGTTCTAATTCTAGGCTTTGGCAGGGAGGGAAAATCCACCTACCAGTTATTTCTAAAAGTAGGTGGATATAAAAGTATTACGATTGCAGATAAGAATCCCATCTCCTATGAACTTCCGAAAGAAGTGGGAGTCATCACTGGAGAAGACTATCAAAAGACGATGAATGACTATGATATCATCATGAAAAGTCCAGGAATTGTATTAGAACAGCCGCTGTCTTACTATACCTGTAAGATTGCTTCACAGACGGAATTGTTTTTTGCCAGATATGGCAGACAGATCGTGGGAATTACAGGAACAAAGGGAAAGAGTACCACAACCACATTGTTGTATCACATCTTAAAGGAAGCGGGAAAACCTTGTGTGTTAGCAGGGAATATTGGTATTCCGGCCTTTGATGTGGCAGAGGAAATCAATGAGGATACCATTATCTGCTTTGAGATGTCCTCCCATCAATTAGAGTACATGACAGTGGCACCAAAGTATGCGGTGTTGATGAACATTCATGAAGAACATTTAGACCATTATGGGACCATGGAAAAATACGTAGCGGCAAAAGAAAATATTTACCGCAATCAGTTAGAGGGAGATATGCTGATTTGCAATGCAGAGATTTTGCCAGAGCCAGACACCTGCAGAGCAAAGGTGATTTCTATTGATTATGCATCCGGAAATAGAAATGCAGACATTCAGGTGGGGGAAACCTATATTAAATACCAGGGAGAGATTTATGAGATTCCCACCCAGGAAATATCTCTGATTGGGGTACATAATTATTATGATATTGGAGTAGCCTATGCCTATGCAAAAGAATTTGGCGTGAGTAAAGAAGCGTTTACGAAAGGGCTAAAGACCTATGAAACACTTCCGCACCGATTGCAGTTTGTGGGCAAGGTAGATGGAGTGAAATACTATGACGATTCTATCTCCACCATATGCGATACCACCATTCAGGCATTAAACAGTCTGAAGGATACCGATACGGTACTGATTGGAGGGATGGATCGGGGAATTGATTATCGAGAATTGATTGAGTATCTGGGAGGTCATCCGGTGCCACATATTATATTGATGGAGGCTACCGGAAAAAGAATCTATGAGGAAATTCAGTCGAGTTATCCAAAGTTTCAAAACAAAGAGAGAATTGAACTGGTGGAACATTTAGAGGATGCAGTGGCACTGGCAAAGAAAGTTACAGCTAAGGACAGGAGTTGCGTCATGTCACCGGCGGCGGCAAGCTATGGCATATTTAAAAACTTTGAGGAACGCGGTGAAATTTTCACAAAGCTGGTATATAGTTAAATCCGTTGAGTATGCAGAAGTGAAAGGGGGAAACATATGAAAATATTGATAACCGCAGCAGTGGCATGGTTTATTGCCCAGGCGTTGAAAATGATACTGTCATTTATCGAAAATAAGAAAATAGATTGGGAATTGGTAACCGCTTCCGGGGGGATGCCAAGTTCACATACTTCCTTTGTGGTTTCTGCAACTACCATGATAGGAAGGATGGAGGGTGTGGAATCCTCCATATTTGCTGTCTCAGCGGTGCTTGCCATTGTGGTAATGTATGATGCAATGCATGTGCGCCGGGCAGTGGGAAATATCGGACAGACCTTAAACCAGATGATTGACAGCTTTAATAAAACAGGAAAGCTGGATATAGAGAATGTAAAGGAAATTTTGGGACATTCTCCCTTACAGGTGGCAGCAGGATTTGTTTTGGGTGTATCTGTTGGAATGTTAATGTTTTAAATATTTTAAATATTTTATATATTTTAAATTCTACAAAAATTGGGCAATTTGCATTTGTCGGCATTGCTCGACTATACTGTATCTGTTCCCTAGTTTTGAACAGATACGGCATAATGGAACATATGTAAGCATATAACACAGTAAGGTTAGATGAACGCATCGTTTATACAAATGGGAAAGGAGTTTTTTATGGGATTAATCAAAGCAACATTAAGCGCAGCGGGAGGAACAATGGCAGACCAGTGGAAAGAGTTTTTCTACTGTGAAGCGTTGCCAGCGGATGTATTGGTAGTAAGGGGACAGAAACAGACAGGAAAGAGGTCTTCTAATACAAAAGGAAATGACAATGTGATTACCAATGGTTCAGGGATTGTGGTGGCAGACGGTCAGTGTATGATTATCGTAGAGCAGGGCAAGATTGTAGATTTCTGCGCACAGCCAGGAGAGTATACTTACGATACCACCCTGGCACCAAGTATTTTTGATGGAGGACTGGGGGAAGGAATCCGAACGACCTTTCAGACCATGGGGAAGCGTTTTACGTATGGCGGTGACACCGGAGTAGACCAAAGGGTTTATTATTTTAATACAAAAGAAATTATGGAGAATAAATTTGGAACGGCGAATCCGGTACCATTTCGAGTGGTGGATTCCAGAGTCGGCCTGGACCTGGATGTATCCATTCGCTGTTCTGGTGTATATTCTTATAAAATTGTGGACCCAATTCTTTTTTATGCCAATGTGTGTGGAAATGTAGAGTGGGAATACACGAGAGAAGAAATTGATAAGCAGTTAAAGACAGAATTTATCAGTGCACTTCAGCCTGCATTGGGCAAGCTTTCGGAAATGGAATTACGTCCCAACCAGATTGTAACACACAATGCAGAGTTAGAAGACGCCATGAATGAGGCTTTATCCAAAAAATGGGGAGAGACCAGGGGAATCAAGGTGGTAAGTATTGCATTGGGTTCTGTAACTCTTCCAGAAGAAGATGCGGAAATGATTAAGGAAATGCAAAGAACAGCAGCCCTTACGAATCCTTACATGGAAAGAGCTGCTTTGGCGGCAGCCCAGGCGGAGGCAATGAAGACAGCGGCGGGAAATACGGCAGGAGCCATGACTGGGTTTATGGGTATGGGAATGGCAGGAATGATGGGAGGCTTTCAGGGACAAAATACTGTCCAGCCTACGGCACAGCCAGTACAGCCTCAGTCAGCAACACCACAGTCAAATGCTGGTTGGACTTGTAGTTGTGGAAACGTAAACACAGGAAAATTCTGCTCTAATTGTGGGGCATCCCAGCCTACACCACAGCCAAGTGCTAGTTGGACCTGTAGTTGTGGGAATGTAAATACAGGAAAATTCTGCTCTAATTGTGGCACTCCACAGCCATCACCGGAATGGACCTGTTCCTGTGGAACAATAAACAATGGGAAGTTTTGTTCTAATTGTGGTTCCCAGAGAGTGTAGTGAGGTGAAAGATGGGAAACGTACAAGAATATAAATGTCCTTGTTGTGGAGGGGCAATTGAGTTTGACAGTAAAATACAGAAGGTAAAATGTCCATATTGTGACACAGAATTTGAAATGGAAACCTTGGCTGATTATGAGAATGAGGTTTCTGGCGATGGAGCAGACCAGATGAACTGGGAAATGGATAATACACAGGAATGGACTTTGGCAGAACAAGAAGGACTGCGTATCTACGTATGCCAATCTTGTGGCGGAGAGATTGTGACAGATGAAAATACCGCGGCCAGTGCCTGTCCATATTGTGACAGCCCTGTGGTAATCCATAATCTTGTGGCAGGAGGATTAAGACCGGAGTATATTATTCCTTTTCAGTTAGACAAAAGTGCGGCAAAGCAGAAGTTTAAAGAGCATCTAAAAGGAAAACGGTTGTTGCCAAAAGTATTCAAAACCCAGAATCACCTGGAGGAAATCAAAGGTGTTTATGTGCCCTATTGGATTTTTGATAGTAAGGCCAATGCCAGAGTGAGATATCGTGGTACTAAGGTGCGCAGATGGAGTGATGCCAGTCACAATTATAAGGAAACCAGTTATTACGCAGTGACGCGTCAGGGAAATATTTCTTTTGCCAATGTTCCGGTGGATGGTTCCACCAAGATGCCGGATGATTTGATGGAATCTTTAGAGCCTTTTGACCATAAGGCAGCGGTTCCTTTCCAGAAGGCTTATTTTGCAGGATATGTTGCAGATAAGTATGATGTGGATAAGGAAAAAAGTGTACATAGGGCCAACGAGAGAGTGAAAAATGCTACGCAAGATGCTTTTGCTGCTACCGTAAAGGGATATGCAAGTGTGTCTTATGAAGGGGGAAGCATCCATTTAGAACAGGGGAAGGCAAGCTACGCTATGTACCCGGTATGGATTCTCACCACCAGATGGAAGGGAGAATTATACACCTTTGCCATGAATGGGCAGACAGGAAAATTTGTGGGGAATCTTCCGGTGGATAAGTCTTTGATGACAAAAATATTTCTGAGTACAACGGCTGTCACTGCAGCTATTGCATTTGCGGTGCAGTCTCTGGTGTATTTTTTGTAGGAGGTGTAAAATTAGAAATGAAAAAATATTCCAAATTTTTAAGAATATCAAAGTGTTTTGCAACTCTTATGGTGTTTGTCTTTGGATTTTTCTTAACTGTATTTTCAACACAGGCAGAGACAGAACACCCACCCAGAGTGGTAGATGATGCGGGATTATTATCCCAGGAAGAAGATAGCTCTCTTACGGAAAAGTTAAATGAAATCAGCGAAACCTATGGGATAGATGTGTGTGTGGTAACTGTGGATTCCTTTGAGGAGGCCAGTGTTCAGGCGGCGGCAGATGATTATTATGATTACAATGGATACGGGATGGATGAAGAGTATTCCGGAGTCATGCTTTATATCAGCATGGAATATCGTGACTGGTACATCACAACCACGGGAAAGGGGATAGAGATATTTTCCGATTCGGATATTGCAGACATTGGGGGCAGTATGAGACCTCACTTAAGCACAGGGAATTACTGCGATGCTTTTATGGAATACGCCCATCAGTGTGAAGTACAGATCAAGGAGGCTACTACATATCACTGGGGCAGATATCTTGGCGTCAGTGTGTTTCTGGGAGTGGTAGTTGCATTTGTATATATCCTGATTTTAAAAAGTAAACTTAAAAGTGTGGCACCTGTGGATACCGCAGCAGGCTATGTGGTTCCGGGTAGTATGGCGGTGACAGGTTCCCAGGATATGTTCTTATATAAGAAGTTAGATGTGACAAAGAGAGAAAGCAGTTCTTCACAATCTGGCCGTAGTACCCACAGAAGCTCCTCTGGCAGAAGACACGGCGGAGGGGGCGGAAAGTTTTAGCCCCATGCATCGTGGATGCATTCTAAATGGGCTGAAATGGTTACAGTACGCAGGTACTTGTGTACTGTAACGGCTATGCGCCTAAGCGTATTATGTTTTCAAAAAAATTTATTGACGTAGACCTTACTTTATGCTATCATGAAAAAGCGACATGGAAGTTAGGTCTTTTTTTTATGCCTAAAAATAAGAAGAGACCGAGAAGCAAAAAAAATTGAAGTAAAGCGGAGGTGGAAGTTGTGCGTACGAAAATCACATTGGCATGTACTGAATGTAAGCAGCGTAATTACAACATGACTAAGGATAAGAAGACACATCCAGACAGAATGGAAACAAAGAAGTATTGTAGATTCTGTAAGTCACACACATTGCACAAGGAAACAAAATAATTCTTAAAGGAGAGTAAAGATGGGAGAAACTAAGAACGAATTAACTTCTGAAAAGTCTTCTGGAAGCAAAGAAGTGAAAACTTCGAAAAGTAGCAAGAAGAACGTACAGAAGAGAAGTAAGTTTGCCGATCTGAAGGCCGAATTTAAGAAGATTATCTGGCCAGATAAAGATACTCTGGTTAAGCAGACAACAGCAGTAGTTGTAATATCTTTTGTTTTAGGTGTAATGATTGCATGTCTGGATTTTGTAATCCAGTATGGTGTTGATTTCTTAGTGAATTTGTAAGATGTAGATTCTTGTTAAAGGAAATGGGTGAATTGTAATGGCAGATACAAACTGGTATGTGGTTCATACTTATTCCGGTTATGAGAATAAGGTGAAAGCCAACATTGACAAAACAATTGAAAACAGACACTTAGAAGATCAGATATTGGAAGTTCGTGTTCCTATGCAGGATGTTGTGGAATTGAGAAACGGAGCTAAGAAACAGGTTTCCAAGAAAATGTTTCCAGGTTATGTTTTAATCAACATGGTTATGAACGATGATACTTGGTATGTAGTTCGTAATACACGTGGCGTGACTGGATTTGTTGGTCCGGGAAGTAAGCCGGTTCCATTGACGGAGGAAGAAATGCGTCCGTTGGGAATCCAGGCAGCAGACGTGGTTGTAGATTTTGAGGAAGGCGATACCGTAGCTGTTATCGCTGGTGTGTGGAAGGATACAGTTGGAGTTATCCAGAGCATGAATTACGGTAAACAGATTGTCACAATTAACGTTGACTTATTTGGTCGTGAAACACCAGTAGAAATAAGTTTCACAGAAGTAAAGAAAATGTAAAGTAACTGAGCATAATCACACGGGTGATATGCGTGGGAGGGAAAAACCCGCCAATACCACAGATTTAGGAGGTGCCGAAAAATGGCAAAAAAAGTAGAAGGTTATATTAAATTACAGATTCCTGCTGGAAAGGCAACACCAGCTCCACCAGTTGGTCCAGCACTTGGTCAGCACGGAGTAAACATCGTTCAGTTTACAAAGGAATTCAATGCTAGAACAGCAGACAAGGGAGATTTAATTATCCCTGTAGTTATTACTGTATATGCGGATAGAAGCTTTAGTTTCGTAACTAAGACTCCACCAGCACCAGTATTAATCAAGAAAGCATGTAACATTAAGTCCGGTTCCGCAGTTCCAAACAAGACTAAGGTTGCAACCATCACAAAGGCTCAGGTAAAAGAAATCGCTGAGACAAAGATGCCAGACTTAAATGCAGCAAGCCTTGAAGCAGCTATGAGTATGATTGAAGGTACCTGCAGAAGTATGGGTGTTACAGTAGTAGAATAATTGTATCGTTGTCAATAATTTTATTGTTTATTGGAACAAATAGGAATTTCGTGGGAGGGCTATCCCCGTTATTACCACTAGGAGGTTTATTAGAATGAAAAGAGGAAAGAAATACGTAGAGGCTGCGAAGAACGTAGATCGCGCAGTACAGTATGAAACAGCAGATGCAATCAGCATTGTAAAAAAGAATGCAGTTGCTAAATTTGATGAAACAATCGAAGCTCATATCAGAACAGGATGTGACGGACGTCATGCAGAACAGCAGATTCGTGGTGCAGTAGTTCTGCCACACGGAACAGGTAAGCAGGTTCGCGTTTTAGTATTCGCTAAGGGTGCTAAGGCTGATGAAGCAAAAGCAGCAGGAGCAGAATTCGTTGGTGGAGATGAGTTAATTCCAAAGATCCAGAACGAAGGATGGTTCGATTTTGACGTTGTAGTTGCTACACCAGACATGATGGGTGTTGTTGGTCGTTTAGGTCGTGTACTTGGACCAAAGGGCTTAATGCCAAACCCAAAAGCTGGAACAGTAACTATGGATGTTACAAAGGCTGTTCAGGATATCAAAGCTGGTAAGATTGAATATCGTCTTGATAAGACAAATATTATCCACGTGCCAATCGGAAAAGCTTCTTTTACAGAAGAACAGTTAGCGGACAACTTCCAGACGCTTATGGATGCAGTTCTTAAGGCTAAGCCAAGTGCATTAAAGGGACAGTATTTAAAGAGCATTTCTTTAGCTCCTACAATGGGACCTGGTGTAAAGGTTAATACAGCTAAGTACGTATAAAAAAATACGTAAAAAGAATTGACATTTCGAAAATAGAATGATATAATACCAAATGTTGTGAATACAACACTGCCGTAGACAGCAGGCGCCGTAAGGCATAAGATACTAACACCTGCCGAGGAAAAATTCGTTAAGTAAGTATTGACTTACCATTGATTTGAATTTTGTGCCCTCTGGTCTACAGAGGGCATTTTTCGTTTCATAATTTCGTTGAGAAAGAACGGCAGAACAAAATATAAGGAGGTGTACGATTCATGGCAAAAGTTGAAATGAAAAAACCTATCGTTGATGAAATCGCAGCTAGCATTGAAGGTGCTCAGGGAGTTGTTCTTGTAGACTATCGCGGACTTACTGTAGAACAGGATACAGAACTTCGTAAGCAGATGAGAGAAGCTGGTGTCACATACAAGGTTTACAAAAACACAATGATGAACTTTGCATTCAAGGGAACTGAATTTGAAGCATTAGCTCCATATTTAGAAGGACCAAACGCTATTGCAATTTCAAAAGAAGATGCAACAGCACCAGCTAGAATTCTTAGTAAATTCGCTAAGACAGCACCAGCTCTTGAATTAAAGGCTGCTGTCGTAGAGGGAACACTTTACGATACAGAGGGAGTTAAGGCTCTTGCAAACATTCCATCAAGAGAAGAATTGCTTTCCAAGTTACTTGGAAGCTTACAGTCACCTATCACAAACTTCGCTCGTGTGCTTAATCAGATTGCTGAATCTAAGGGTGCAGAAGCTTAAGATTTGTTAGGAAAAAGAAAATAATAAAAACAAAAATATTTGGAGGTAAATAAAAATGGCAAAATTAACAACAGAAGAATTTATTGCAGCTATTGAAGAATTAACTGTATTAGAATTAAATGAATTAGTAAAAGCATGTGAAGAAAAATTTGGTGTATCTGCAGCAGCAGGTGTTGTAGTAGCAGCAGCTGGAGCTGGTGAAGCAGCTGGAGAAGAAAAGACAGACTTCAACGTAGAATTAACAGATGTAGGACCAAACAAGGTTAAGGTTATCAAGGTTGTTCGTGAAGTAACTGGATTAGGATTAAAGGAAGCTAAGGAAGTAGTTGACGGA
>CACXGE010000163.1 GCA_902767135.1 uncultured Lachnospiraceae bacterium
TCTCTGTTCTTCTGCTTCTTTTTGTTCTTTGCTTCTTATTTTTCGTTCCTGCTTACACTGTTCATGTTGTAATTTCAATGCCTCCTGAGATTTTGTACCCACACCTATAGTTTGCAGTTGCTTCTTAGCCTCTCGCTGCATTCTTTTTGGATTTTTTTTCGTTTCTTTTACAACAGTTGTCACAGCCGGACTGAATTGCAAACTATAGTAATTTTTTAGAACAAACTCCTGTATCTCATAATCCTTTGGTTCTGCACCAAAAGTCACCTTACATACAGACAATTTTCCGTTTTCAATGCGTTCAAAAACGCCTATCCAAAATGGATTTTCAAAATATACTGTTAGTTTACTTATTGCTCTGTCCATCATTTTGCTTTCCTCTTTTTATTAACCTTGGCAATCTCCTTAAATTTTTCCTTTTTTGCCTTCATATACTCGGCTTCGTTTGTATTATATAGATTTTCTGTTACAAGCTTTCTATACGAGTTCCATCTGTCAGCACCTAAACGGCCATCTTCTATTGCCTTTAATACCTCGCAACCCGGCTCATTTGTGTGCGTACAGTTAGAAAATCTGCAAAGTGATATCAGTTCCTCAATGTCAGAAAAAGCAGCTTCTATTCCTTCTGAGCGACCCATAATTCCGATTTCACGCATTCCCGGAGTATCAATAACAAATGCTCCATTTTTAAGTGAAATAAGTTCCCTGTGTGTCGTTGTATGTCTTCCTTTATCATCATCTTCTCTGATCTCCGACGTCCTGATTACGCTATCGCCAATCAAAGTATTAATGAGCGTAGATTTACCAACACCGGAAGAGCCAATGAAAGCATATGTCTTTCCACTAACAATGTACTGACTTATGCTATCAATATCCGCTTTCTTAGATGATGTAACAATTATGTCCACACCTATAGCAACACTTTCAGCTTCTGCTTTCTTTTCTGACACATCTCTACACAAATCAGCCTTTGTCAGCACGATAGCTGGCGTTGCGCCACTATCCCAAGCTACAGCAATATACCGTTCTAATCTGCGAAGATTAAAATCCTGGTTAAGTGACATACATATAAATACTGTGTCGATATTAGCTGCCACTACCTGCTCTTCATGGGTCATTCCTGCAACCTTTCTGACAAATGCACTCCTTCTTGGAAAGACCCCACTTATGATAGAATGACTTCCATCCTCTGGCCAGGAAGCCACAACATAATCACCTACTGATGGGAAATCAGAAGGCTCCTTTGCATCATATCTGAACTTTCCAGATACTTCTGCAATGTTTTCATTCCCATTATAGCTAATGGTATATAATCCCTTTTCCTGAATAACTACTCTTGCTCTTACTTCCATATTTCACTTCCTATGATTTAAATAGTTCTTACTTTTCATCTATATGTTGATTTTTTTTGATAGCAATCGAACCCGCAGCATGTTTTGCCTTAACTGTGATTTTTTCATGGTCTTCTTTTCCCTTCTGAATTCTTTATACGATACGTTTCGGAGCTTTTATTGTAAATAATCAAACTACTGAAACAACTGTCCTGGAAGTCTAAGCTTCTCTTTATGAGGAAATTCCTTGTCAAACTCTTCAGCCGCTGTTTCATCTACAAAGTATCCTGAAGGTGTTGCATACTCCCCAGTTACTCCATCAAGATATCCAGGCTCAAGTTCCTTACACAAAAAGAAGGATGCATCTTCACCTTCTGGTAATCCATGATATCTTATTCCAAACTCACTGGCAGGCTTAAATCCACTTTTACCATAGAAGTCAATATTGCCTTCAAAGCAAACAGCTTTGAAACCGTATTCCTTTGCTTTCTCCAATGAATAATCTAACAGAATTTTTCCATAGCCCTTTCTTTTAAGCTCTGGTGTAATACAAATTGGCCCCATCGTACATATATCGATATCGCTGCCATCATCTGACTTAATCATCGCTTTCATAAACATATTCTGACCAATCAGTTTTCCTTCTTGTTCAGCGATAGAATGATCCACCGGATCATTCTCCTGCTCGCTAAGGCGCATCACAAAATCAAGTTCCTTAACAAATGCGGGATCAACCCTTAATTGATTTAGAACATAATGTTCCAAACAGCCTGGTCTATATACATTCCAAAAGCTTTCTCTTACAAGGTTTTCAACCTCTCTTTGTTCTTCTTTTTTCTCTAATCTTATTACTATGTTTTCCATTTCTTATTTTCCTCTCCAACAGCGATAGAACACGCTCTGCGAGTTCTATCGCTGATTAGCAGTCGTCGAATATCCTTCCGTGCAAGCACGTAGTCTACTCTCCTCGTTGCTATAACAAAAAACGCAGAATTTCATTGTACAATCAATGAACTCTGCGTTAGTCGTCTGGTTCCGTATTTTTTATTATAATTTTTTGATTCATCGCATCCACGATAAATGTTTTTTTGCATTTAGGGCAAAAAAGTGGATAATTTTTTAAAATTGTATCTGGCATTAATTTTGTTCGGGTTTTCCCTTTACATAAAGGACATAGAACCCATTTTAAATTTTGCTCACTCATCATCACTCATCCATCGCTCCTCAAAATCCTTTGTTATTTTCCCCAGGTGTTCCTTCAAGACAATCGAACTCATACCGCCATCATATAACTGTATTACAAGAGCAAGTGGTGCAAACAGCTGTATCGCAAGAACCTCAGGTCCCATGTCCAAAGCAGCTTGATTTAACTTCCCCTGCTTACCTAACTCTGTGAAAATATCTTTTGTATATTGAACTGGTCCAGCACAAATCACATCCTGATAAAGTTTTGTCATCTCAGGTGTTTTAAACTGCTCTAATGTGATCATTCGTCGAAAGTTACACGCAAACTCATTTTCTGTCCAAAAATCAAACTGATTATTCACAAATTCGCAGAAATTATGTCCATTAACATTATGATAGCTTTCTGCATCTTCCGAATACTTATTTTCTGGAACTGAGTCTTCTGTCGCACGCTCTGCATCCAATTCAAGCATACGATTCCATATGGCATCAAAAATAGCCTGCTTACTCTCAAAATGTCTATATAAGGCACCTTTTGTAATTCCTAACTGATTTGCAATCATACTGGTGGAAACTGCATCAAATCCCCTCTCTGCAAATAGTTGTAATGAAACTTTAATAATTGTTTCTTTCGTTGTCTTCATAAATCACCTCGCAAAAGTAAACGACCGTTTATGTTTTGCATTATAAACGGTCGTTTACTTTTTGTCAAGTTATTTATTATCTATTTGAAATGTGATTATCTTTCAATTTAGCGTTCTATTCTTTTTACATGCAATATAGAGATAAAGTCCGTATAAAAATGTAATGATCAAAATAATTCCTTGTCTAACACATCTCCCTACAAACTGAAAGTTTCGTGTGTACTCAATACTTAAGTTTATTCTTCTTTCAATGCCTTCTTAATTCTGCTAAGTGATTCCGGAGCAATCCCCAAATATGTAGCCACATAATGTTGTTTTACCATTTCACATATCATAGGATACAACTTTTTAAAATGAATATATCGCTCTGTGGCATTCTCTACAAGAAATCCATTTTCCCTATATATTTTATAGCGTAATGCATTTTCCAAA
>CACXGE010000164.1 GCA_902767135.1 uncultured Lachnospiraceae bacterium
GGTTAAAGATACATTGTTTAATACCTTTTGGTCTTTGAAATTTTTACTGGCATTTATCACTTTTATTACTTCCATATCTACTCCTCTCTTGACCAATAAAATTCATATTTTTTTATTCTAAGCATAACTCCTGCGATTAAAAATAATATTATAAACCCTAGGGATATAAATGCCACATTCATTTGAGGCATTATTCTGTTGCCATATTTCTCAGCTCCATATTCTACTACCTGAAGCCAGCACACTGGTGAAATACAGCTAATGATATACGATGCCTTCCATAATAGATTCATACTAATGATTGGACAGGCAATCTCAAAAGAGGCGGCGATAATTGCTACAACCCTCCCAAGCCAAAGACTTATAAAAAACATTAAAATTCCTAAAAATGAAGTCACTGCCATACACACCAGGAATGCAATCATCATTCCCTCCACTACAGAAAACTGTTCCATGTAATTTTTGTTGAAAGGTAATGGATATATTTTAAAATCTTCCTGTACATTGGTCATTGACAGTGTGTAAAGAATTTTTCCCCATTCATTTGATATTTTCATATGAGGTAACAGGATTAAAATACTTTCTGATACTATTATCAATGTCAGTGCTGCGGAACTCATCAGAATGTAGCCAATCTTCCCTAATGTCCATTTTACTGTTCCCATCCGGGTAATCTGATACATTTGATTATACTGTAAAAATGGAACATCTGAGAAATAATACAACACCATCATCGTATAAATTAGCTGAAAATATATGTAACTAATTAAAAATGGAAACACATAGGGCGTAATTTTCTCATCCACAGCAATACAAAATTCACCAATATGGTTCAAAAATAAATGCTCTGAAAAGAAACCCACCAGAGCAATGGTTAATGTCTTTTTTGAAAAAAACTTTTCTTTAAAACTGTAATAACTATATTTTAATAACATATTCTATTCCCCTCCCAATATTCTTTGTATTTTTTTGTATATCAGTATTCCAATTATAAAACTTATAACTGCAAATACAAGCAACGCCCACAAAAAACACAATAAATCATTGGAAAATGGTGAAAATATTTCGGGAATAAAAATATACTCAATTCGCATACTTGGAGTACTACGAAAGAAACCTATTCCTAAATACATCATACTATAATAAGCCATCAATGGTATTGTTAGTATCATCAGACGGTTGTTGATATATAAGGACACATACGCTGCCAATTGGGCCATAAGTGCCACAAGCAACGCATACTGAATTGTTATTAATGCGAAATAACTCAACATATGACCATGATTTGTCAATACACTTCTTTCACAAAGTTCCTCTTTTTCCATCTGATGAATCCAGGGAAATTTTATTCTCATTGCTAACAGGTAACCAAACGCCCCAACCATATATGTCAGCATGGAAGAAACTATGATTGCCGCTATCTTTGATATCGTATACTTAAATATGCTCCCCCGAACTACCTGTTGTCTAATAAAATTATTTTCTAAATCAGCACAAAAACAATCTGCATAAGCCAAACTCCCAAATGTTAAGGTTAGTAAAAAAGGCATTCCAAACATATTATATACATACATATAATACGCAGAAATTCCACACTCAAATTCACTAAAGGCGCCAAAAAACAATACAAAAAAACATCCTACTGCACCAATCAAAAATTTTTCCGACAGTATACTTCTTTTACAATCCATCAAAAAATAGTATGGTTTTGTGCTCATGCCGATGTTCCTTCCATTACAATTTCTTTTCCTGTCTGTGCATCATATACAGACACAATTTCATATACTGTACCATCCGCTGTCACTTCTTGCATATGTATCAACCATACCGGTCTCATATCCTTACCCATGGTTGGTGTTTTGTAGTAAAATTTTGCACTGCTTACATTAAATTTGGAATCTGTAATTAACTGGGTATACTCTCGCTCTATTGTATCAAAGATACTCTCGATAGAAGCCAGTTCCATCTCTTCCCCTGTCTGTTCAAATGTGAATGTCCTTTCTATATCCAGGCTCTCTATTCCATCTTTTGAATATATCACAGTAATTGGCATATTATCATCTCCATCGTTTTTAAAAACGTCTGCATTTGGATGATACTCCTCCACCCCCTGAACCGTTTGACGGATTCCAATAAAATAAGCATCATCATCTTTTGACCAGTTGCCTCTCATATATGGAATATTTTCTTCTAATCCGTCCTTATTTTCCTGACTTTTCAAAGTTTCATGATCCATTGCATATACCACAGTAGAAACCTCTCCAAGAGATATTCCCATATCTTTTATAGTCTGTAAAACATCATTTACTGCTTCGTCCTTGGTGCAGAACTCCAAATCTTCATTCTTTCTATATACATCCAAATTTCCACCCCTGCTATCCAAATCTACACACCCCATAATTTGCTCCCCTAATTGTGTACAATACGTCACTCCATAAGAGCTAACACTAAAATCCTCTGTCGTTACCTCTAACACATTTCTGATTTTCTCCTCACTATATTCATTCTTTATGGATTTTTCTTTATATAAAGGTTTGTTTCTGACTTCATCAGGACAGATAATTTCTGTATTAAATTGAATATTGTCACAACTTTTTTCATATTTTTGTGGAATATCCTTTCCTTTCATTTGCGCAGTATTTCCTGTATTCTTACTTGATTCTGTCTTCTGGTTACTTATACCTTCCACCTTAGCACTCTTATTTTCTGAACATCCCGACAGCACCAACATTCCAACTAACGCCAAACTTCCAATGGTTCTTTTATACTTCATTTTCTTTTCCTTCCTAACTTTAAAACCTGCTAATAAATATTTTATCTATCAGCAGGCCATCTTCCTCTATTTCCCTTTTACACTGATTTGATTATGGGGTATATCTTCCCTTTACGTTTAGTTCACTCGGTCCTGAATTCCAAACAGATTTCAAATAATAATACTCACCCGCTTTTGCATTTGATGCCGGATAAACTCCACTTTTTTTTCTGTCTATTTCACTGCTTTTTAATGTAATAGTAGCAGATTTTTTTCCTGTATTTTTCCACACAGAGGTGCTACGTACAGAACCAATATCACCAAATGCTGTGGCTGTTACATAAAATTTTTGTTCATCATCCCTCTTCTTCGTTCTTTTAGATAACGGATCCTTATTTACTTTTTGTCCTACTGTAATGTTAAATTTCACTGTGTCTGCTATGGTTGGAATTGTAATATTTGCAACACATACACATGCAAATACTCCTACAATGATTCGTTTTACATTTTTATAATTCATATGTTGTCTTCTCCCTTTTTGTTAGTTTCTCATGCTATTTTGCATCTTGCATTTTCTGTGGCCTTACTGGTTGATGGAATATTCCCATACATCTTGGTGGCCATTTACTATTATTTTTTTCTACTTCTTTTTCTGTCACATATGCCACTGTTCTTAACAATTTTTTTGAAAAATTGGTCTTCATTGTTTTCACCTCCTGAC
>CACXGE010000165.1 GCA_902767135.1 uncultured Lachnospiraceae bacterium
GCCTATACTTTTTTGACAATTTTTAAGTAACTTTATTATCTCAAAAAAGTATAGGCTAGTCTATGTACTCACTGTGGAGCGTTTACGACAACAAACCATTGCCATGCTGATTCTGCCATATACAAAAGAATAGAACAGAAAGAAAAAAACAGGAGCTTCTCCTGTTTTTTTCTACTGTTCCATTTGTTTTCCCAGAAAAGAGGCAGCCGTAACAGCAAGTTTCTTCTCGGTTTCTCCCATTTTCTCCCCTGTCTTACTCATAATCACAACAGCACCGATAGCATCTCCCTGACAAATAATTGGGACTATCACCTGGCTGGTATAACTCATATCCATTCCCTCAACAATGGGATATAGGCTTTGATTCTCTGTGGTTATCAACACTACCTGCCTTTTTTCTATGATTTTTTCCACATCCTTAGCCACAGGTTTTTGTAACAACTCACTTTTCCCCCCACCCGATACTGCAATCACGTGATCCCTATCCAAAATACACACCATATGGCCCGCAGATTGAGACAATGCCTGGGCATACTGGATGGAGAATTCCCCCAGTTCACCAATGGGCGAATATTTTTTTAGTATTACTTCACCTTCCCTGTCTGTAAAAATTTCCAAGGGGTCACCTTCTCTGATTCGCAGAGTTCTTCTGATTTCCTTTGGAATCACCACACGTCCCAATTCATCTATGCGCCTTACAATTCCTGTTGCTTTCATATAATATTTCCTCCATTTACATATTCTACAAGTCTAATCCTAGTATTTGTAAATGGTTTTTTTTTATTCTTCCACCCTTACTTTTTGTAAATATATCTCGTACCTGCTCCAGCATTGTTTATGATTTTTTGATAAGTTTTATATTTGCTTGCTGGTAATTTAATGTATGCGTTCTTATAAATTCCCTTAAATGCCTTGCTTCCCACATTCTTTCTTGTTATTTTCGTACTCTTTATTGTAATTTTCTTTAATTTTGAACATCCGTAGAAAGCTTCTTTTCCAATCTTTACAACATTTGTACCTATCGTTACTGTTGTAATCTTTTTATTTTTTCGGAACGCCTTTGCTTCAATGGATGTAACAGAATAAGGAATTCCATCCAATTTTACGGTAGCGGGAATCGTAATCTTTGTCGCCTTTTCATTTGTACTCTTTACATATTCCACAGTACCATTCTTTTTTCCGGCTTTCGTAATTTTATAAACAGCCTTCGTTTTTGCATCGGTATATTTTGTCCCTTTCTTTGGCACTACGGTTGCGGTAGGCTTTGCACTTGGCGTGGCTGTTATCGTAAGCTCTGCACTTGGTGTGGCTGTTATCGTAAGCTCTGCACTTGGTGTGGCTGTTGGCATTGTGCTAGGTTTTATTGTGAGAGTTGGCGTTATTGTTGGCTGTGCTGTTGGCTTTACACTTGGTTCTACCGTAGGTTTCACAAGAGCCGGTATCCTTTCCTCTTTTGAAGCATAACATACCAGACAAGTGTAGACAATACAGCCATCTTCTAATTCTGTGGCTTCTTTTTTTACGGTTCCTGCATCCCATTCATGGGCACCTACATCCTTGGATTTTTCACATTTTTCGCAGGAGATCCAGTGACTTACCTCATCATAACTCCACTGGGTAGCATAGGTATGTGCTGCCGGAATCGGCTTCTGCTCCACAAAAATTTCCCCACATACACTACAATGACTTCCCTGGGTCTTACCTTTGGTAGTACAGGTAGCATCTACTGCATCATCTAAGACCACGGTATGGCCTTTGGCAGGAACAATCTGCTGCTCTTTTAGCACCCTTCCACATACAGTGCAATGACTTCCCTGGGTAAATCCCTCTGTAAGGCAACCTGCCGGCACTGCTGGATCTATTACCTCCACATGACTGTCCTCATCCTCCTCCGTGTGAAATTTCAGCACCCTGGATTCTCTTATATCTTTGCACACGGAACAAATTTCTTTTTGTAACCCATCCTGTTCTTTGGTTGCTTCCTGCAGGGTTACCCACTGGTAATCATGTTCCTTTTTTTGAAATACCACAAATTCATGTAACATGATTCCGCAGTTTTCACAAATGTCATATCCTTCTCCATCTTCCGTACAGGTTGCCTTTTTCGTCTCCACTCGCTTTAGGCTATGTCCTGTCTTTTCCAAAATTTTCTTTTCTGTTTCATAATCACATCGCCTACATCTTTCCTGTTCATAACCATCCGCCAGGCAGGTTGGCTTTTCACAAATGGTCTCCATATCGTGTCCTAAGCATTCCAGTTCTTCTGTTTTTAAACACTTTCCACATTCCGTACAGACAATTTCTTTTAATCCCTTTTCTGTACAGGTAGGTTTTTTCAGAATACGCCACTGACTTTCTGTATGCTTTACTCCCTTATACGCTGAAATAGAATACAGATAAACCATTGTGGTAACTTTCTTTTTTAAGATACTGCCACAAGTTGTGTAACCCATCTCTATGGCAGACAAATCCTGCAAAAATCCTGCTATTTCTTCTTGGCTGTATTCCTTCACATATTGTGTATATGTCTTTCCATTTTCCTGATAGGTAAAGTACATATCTTCAAAAGAAATCCTTACCATATTGTTACTATCAGCCTTTACATTGGCCCTTATGAAATTGGTGGTAGCCTCTGTTCCGCCTTGGGTAACATAGTTCAATCCACTCTCAGAACGCAATGAAATTTTATAGGTATTCCATGTGTCTTGTAGCAAATACATAGCTTCATCAGACAACGGCTTCTGTTGTTCTTCCTGGGTTTCATATCCCACCATCTCCAGATTTAATTCCAATCCTTCGTAACCAATATCCGATTTACCTAATTCTTCTTTGATCGCATTGATAGACTCCTCCCAACGATACCCAAAAGATACACTGGTGCTGATATCTGTTAAAGATTTAAATACCACAGCCTTTCTTCCGTTTACCGTTGCGATTCCTGGATGTTCTGAAGGTCCCGCCCCTCTATATCCGTAAACCAGACTGCTTTTTACATCTTCCAAGCCATCAAAGGTGGTAATTAGCTTTGAAATTTCCACCTCCTCATTTTGGAAACTATAATCCATTGCTTGGTCCATATCCCCTGTATTGACTTGAATATCATCCACATAAATATACTGATTTTTTTCTAACGTGGCACTGACTTTAATTTCCGTCATCTCTCGCAAGAGTTCCGGTGTCACAACCGTGTCCCCATACTTCTCCTGAAAGGTAAATACATACCAACCCTTCTTTGATGCTGTGATCGTCTTGCTATACTCCTTGCCATTTCCCTGCTCATCCTTACCCTGAAATGATATGGTAAAAGAAGTTGGTTTCTCCTGTGGATCTAAGTACACACGTACTCCGTTTGCATTCTCTACCTCTGACGGGTATACATAAAACGCCGCAGAAACCTTTTTTTCTGTATCCTGATTATTTTTTAACAACAAACATTTTTCTGAATTTGTCTGAGGATTTGCTACCTCTTTATCTTCTACAATTACCGGACTTTCCTCTGCCCAGATACACCGGTAAATTCCAGAATTTTCCTCTTTAGACTCTCCAATACCACAAGCCCCCACAATATTCCTCTCAAAATCAATTATTGTTTTATACTTGCCATCGTATAAGGAGACATTATGTGCAACACCTTTTCCTGCATAAGCCCCAATATTTACATTTTTTTTGTCAATAGGATTTCCAAAAAAGTCATTTGGACATTCATGATATCCATCTTCTATAGCAATCCCTGCTCCAATTGCCTTGGAATCCTGATACAACATATATCCATTACAGCTTTCTCTTCCTGTTCCTGCCATTCCACCTTCCACAAATCCCGGGGCATATCCATTGATATTTCCGCTGGATTCTTTACAAGAAAGCGTGTCTGTGGGTTGTTTCTGACTATCCAGTACATAAGTTACTTCCCCGTTTGCCACGCCATTGTTATATTTTCTTCCTGTATGCATATTGTTCTTATACACTACATTGGTACAATGACTAGGCAAAATATTAAGCTGCGTGTCCAAATAAAAAATATTATTGGCAATCAATAAGTCATCTGCATACTCCAAGCCACTCAAAGTATTTTTTCCCTTAGAGTATTCAAAAAATACACTAGTCAGTCTCATGCCATCATTAGAACATGCATTGGCATCATTGTAAATAGTATTATTGTAAATTCTTGTCTTTTGCGTTGCCCCTGTTAATGTAAATACATAATGATAATCATTTTGTGAGATGTTATATCTGACAGTGGAACCTACATTGTAAGCGTGTCCCCCAGGCATCCAGGATGCCTCCGGTTCCACACAAACCAACATAAACCCTCCTACATTATTATGGGAATAATTATACTGGAAAGTGGTGTAATAACAATTGTAGTCACAGTCAAAGCCCATTCCATCATATATGGTCCGGGTATTATATGCTTCATTATATTGGAATAACGCCCCATAACAGGCAAAAGGCCAAAATCCTGCACAGGCAGAACCTTGTACGTAAGAATGGGATTTGTTTACCACGTTGTATTCCACCAGTGGGTTTAGACAATTGTTAATTAAAATCCCGTTACCGCCAATATTCTCCAGGTAATTGTTTCTTACTACCACATTTTTTCCGGAAGACTCATTGATTTCCCCCTTATAATTACATCCAGAATAGTTTCCATCTACATTGATTCCAGTCGCCTTACAATGATAAATCTCATTATTTTCCAAAAGAATTCCTTTGATATATCCTGTTACTAATATGCCACATAGCTGGTCCCTGTTATTGCTGGACCAATTGTTTCCATCTCCGCCTTTAAGCACACAGTTTTTGATTTCCACACCTGCCAATGAACTGTTTTGAATTCTCACAATACTTTTTGCATTGTTGCTTGTTACGGTAATGTCCAGATTCTCTATCGTCCAATAATTCTGGTCTGTACCCAGATAAACACTGGCATTGATGGGTGGTAAATTATCCATGGAATCATCATAACTGGTAACAATCACAGGCAAGGGCTGATCTTGCTCACCGTAGCATGAAATATAATTTTGATTATTTTCATCCCCACTTCCTTTCGGGTAAATAAAGGTGTCTGTCCAAGTACACCCTCTTTTTAGTAAAATCGCATCTCCCGGTTCAAATGTGGTATTATTCAAATGTTCCAAGGATGCCCATGCCTCTTCTTCACTCAACCCGGAGTTTTCATCATTTCCATAGTCTGCGTCAATATAATAGGTTTTTCCTGTATTGTCCACATAGGAATGTGATGTGCTTGCCCCTTTGGTTATATCTGCTGCCAATACATGTATTTCCTCTGCTGGCAACATTTGACTAAACATGGCAACAATTAACAACCATGCCCAGATACACTGGATTAATTTCTTTTTCAACATAATCTTCTTCCTTCTCATTCTTTTTATGTATCTGTTCAGAACCACTGAACAGTTATCTTTTTATTACTTATCATGTAACGGTTCATGACATCTGAGTAGTTACCCTGTTACTAGTTTGGCCTGTAGCTTTCATATCTTGTACAAAATTCCACATTGGCCTTTTGGACTAAAGTGTCAATATACTGCTCATATGTTTCCTGTTTGTAATTTGCTTCCACTTCTTCCTGATACTCCTCAAACTCCCCATATTCTCCTTCCTCTCTTGATTCACACTTCAAAATCATAAACGAATTCTGATATGGTATCAAATCACTGATTTCCCCTTCCTTCATATTTAACGCTATTTCATATATCTCGTTGGATTCTTTGCTTAGTCCTCGATAGTTATCCTGATTTAGCTCAATCTGATTTTTTTCTATATGATATTTATTCAGTACATCCATTCCCTGTTGTCCCTTATTTATCGCCTCGTAAATCTCCTTTTGTTCCGCTTCTGTGAGGTTATGGGATTCTTCCCATAAATACTGGTCAAAAACATAGCTGTCCAGTTCCTTATAATCCTCCTTATGTGCTAAATAATATTCCTGGAGTTGTTCTTTGGAAGCACTTAACACTCCCCCCCTGGTAAAAAGTTTATCTATTAAATCGATTTGCATGTTACTGTATTGATATCGGTAATAACTTTGCATAGTATACTGCCTGGCACCATACACCACTTCTCCTCTTTTTATAGCAGAATCCCTCCTCTTATTTTCTCCTTCATAGGACTTCTGAAAAGAGGAGAACAAAATATCAGAAGATTCTAATACTCCTTGTTCCACCGCTAACTGCTGTTCTATTTTATATCGCAACAGCCGCTCAAACCCATAATCCTTCCAATAGTGTAATGCAGTTTTATCCCCTGCCATTTCCTCATAGGATTTCCTATCCAAAGTAATATCATAAGTTTCCTTTAAGTTGCCTGAGACTTCACTTTTGTAAATATCCATAAATAGCTGTAACTCTTCTACTGTCACTTCATAGTCATTGACCCTGGCAACTACAGGACTTTTCTCTTTCCATATGAAAATTCCAACCATGAGAATAACAGCCAAAAGTATGAACGTATTTCTTGTTTTTCTTTTCATTCTCATTTTCCTATCCTGCACTCTGTCATCTCCCCCTGCACTGCCCGATACAATTTACTTGGGCGATGTGCACCACTTAACACCATCTCCCCTGTTTCTTCTACCATGTCTTGAACTTTCTTTCTAAAATTGGCTTTGTATAAAGACTTGTCCAAAAGAATCTCATAAGTCTTTTGCAGTTGAGGCAGTGTAAAAGTCTCCGGCAAAAATGCAAAGGCTATTTTGGAATACTCTGCCTTGTTTTTAATTCTTTCTTTTCCATACTCTATCATATCCTTGTGGTCAAAAGCAACTTCAACTCCCTTCTCTAACAACTCTTCTACCACAAAGAGCTGTTCTTCTAATTTCATTCCTTCCGGCTGCACTTTGTCTAATTGCTGTAGCTGTTCTAAGGGAACTAACGCAATGTAGGATACTGAGATAATACGCATTCTTGGGTCCCTGTGGATACCACTCCAGGTATATAACTGTTCAAAGTAAATTTCACTGCCATCTGGAAATCCGGTTTTTTCCACAAAACATCTCTTGGCGGCTTCCTCTAGTGTCTCATCCATTCTGACAAAAACTCCAGGCAAACATAGCCCACCCCAAAAAGGGTGAGCCTGTCTTTTTGTCATATAGATACATAATTTTTCATTTTTAATGGTAAATATCAGTAAATCCACTGCCACCGATGGCTTTTCATAGGATTCACTTCGATATCTTCGTAAAAATTCTTCTTCTGATAAATCCTGATTCATACTTTTGCTACTCCTATAGTATAGTTTTACTACTAAGAATAGTTTATCATAGAGAAATTTCTTGTCAATGGGTATTTGTTACTGTTTTATACTATGATTTCAGAACTACTGAACAGTTACTATCCTACTATTTTTACATAGGTTTTTGAGGTAAGTTTGAACACAATGTAATAAATCACTGCATTCTGTTTCATACGATATAACATACCAGAAACTGCCACAAAGTTCTTTTTGTTATAATAAAAATTTTTCTGTTTTCTCAATAGTTTTAATACCGTTACACTTACCGCAGTAAACAAGCAGTAAGTTCCAATAATAACTAAGATGACTGCTACAAAAAACATATACATAGCTTTTAATGGATTCTCTTCTGAAATAGCAATATAATAACCTGCCCCAATGGCTACAATCCCTATTATACTTAACAACAATTTTGATTTTGGCTCTTTTTCACCCACAGAACCACCGGGCCAGTGAACCAGGTTCACTGGCTCACTTTTTCCTTTTTATTTTGGGGCTTTTGGCGAGGGCCAGTGAACCCGGTTCACTGGCTCACTTTTTCCCTTTTATTTTGGGGCTTTTGGCGAGGGCCACGGTACCAGGTTCATTGGCTCACTTTTTCCCTTTTTTTTGGGGCTTTGGGCGGAGACAGTGAACCCGGTTCATTGGCTCACTTTTTCCCTTTTTTTTTGGAGCTTTGGGCGAAGCCACGGTACCAGGTTCACTGGCTCACTTTTTCCCTTTTATTTTGGGGCTTTGGGCGGAGACACGGTACCCGGTTCATTGGCTCACTTTTTCCTTTTTATTTTGGGGCTTTGGGCGAAGCCACGGTACCAGGTTCATTGGCTCTATCAGTGATTTTTCTAATCTACCTTTCTTTTTTGCGTTAGTTTCAATACATCCCATGTTCCTATTTATCATTACAGAGGTTGGAACTTGGATATTTAATGAAGAGTTTCAATACATCCCATGTTCCTATTTATCTTTAATGAGCAAAGATACATCAAATAAAGATATATTGTTTCAATACATCCCATGTTCCTATTTATCAGGTATCAGTAAACTTGTAAATTTCATAAAAAATTGTTTCAATACATCCCATGTTCCTATTTATCCTGCTACGCTTGCGTTTTTAAGGTTGCTTCCTGGCGTTTCAATACATCCCATGTTCCTATTTATCGAACAACTTTATTATACTGGGGATGATGGGTATATGTTTCAATACATCCCATGTTCCTATTTATCTGTCTTTCTTTTTTCCAAGAAAAAATTTTTTACTACGGTTTCAATACATCCCATGTTCCTATTTATCTTGTTTTAAATTGTGTATGTTTATTGTTATATGCAGTTTCAATACATCCCATGTTCCTATTTATCAACTATTTCATTGACTTTTGCGGTTATCTTCTTATGTTTCAATACATCCCATGTTCCTATTTATCTTCCAGTAGTTTTTTATTTCTCCTTCTAATGTAACTGTTAGGCGTTTAACAAACGCCCCAACCCATTGATTTTACTGGGTTTTCTTATATATTTTATATAAATTTTCTCTCCACAAGTGGTATA
>CACXGE010000166.1 GCA_902767135.1 uncultured Lachnospiraceae bacterium
CAATCCGAGGACTGCGATAAGGTCTGTAATAGTAAGCATAGACATAGCCTCCTTTCCATTAGATTCCCAAAGGGTTTCTATGTAATCAGAGCTATTAACTCTCTGGTAAAAAGCGAACCGCCATCGTCAAATGGTAGTACCCGAATCTATTATATCAAACGGGCTAGTGAACCCGGTACCGTGGCTCTATATGTGAGAGTGAGTGACAGAGAAATGTATGAAATAAATATCGGCAAAATATATTGAAAAATGAAAGCTTGAAAAGTTGATATATTTTGCCGATAATGATATAATCATTCCGATAGATAGATTTTTGGTAGGAGGTCTGTATGAAGTATATAAGTGTCAGCAATATTGCTACACAATGGAACATATCAGAAAGAAGTGTTCGAAATTATTGTGCACAGGGAAAGATTCCAGGAGCAATTCTAGAGGGGAAAAAATGGAAAATACCTGAAAATGCTACTAAGCCAGTTAGAAAGCAAAGGGCAGGGAAGGTATCTAAGGATATACTTACACGATTAAAATTAGAAAAAGAATCAGGTATTCCCGGGGGAATATATCATAAGGTACAGATAGAATTAACATACAATTCAAATCATATGGAGGGAAGTAGACTTTCCCATGAGCAGACAAGGTATATTTTCGAAACAAATACTATTGGTATACAGGATGAAACGGTGAATGTTGATGATGTTGTGGAAACAGCAAATCATTTCAGATGCATTGACCAGGTAATTGAATTGGCTAATTATAGTTTAAGTGAATCTTTTATTAAACAGCTTCATTATATTCTGAAATCAGGTACTTCAGATAGTAGAAAAGCATGGTTCGCTGTGGGAGATTATAAACGATTCGAGAATGAAGTTTGGGGAAGTGAAACAACGAAACCTGAAAAGGTTACCACGGAAATGAAAAAATTGCTGAAAAAATACAATACCTACAAGAAAAAGACATTAAAAGAAATACTAGATTTTCATTATGAATTTGAGAAGATACATCCTTTTCAAGATGGAAATGGTCGTGTTGGAAGACTTATTATGTTTAAAGAATGTCTACATAATGGTATAACGCCGTTCATTATTGAAGATGATATCAAAGAGTTCTATTATCGTGGATTAAAAGAATGGAAAAATGAAGAGGGATACTTGATGGATACCTGCCTAATGGCACAGGATAGATTTAAAGTATATATGGATTATTTTGGTCTTGAGTATCGGGAGTAGTTTTTAGATAGGAGGAAAAGAAAATTGTCATGCCAGTGAAACGGTACCGTGGCTCACGCCTAGTTTATTCCGCAATCCTTGAGTAATCAGGGGTTGTGTTTTTTTGCAAAAAAGCGGTCAATTAAGGGGGGGATTTTTGGAATAAATCGAACCAAAAGCTAAGTTATTACAATGTATAGATGTAAGGGAATTGGAAATACCGATTCCCGCTGCCATGGCAACAAAGAAAGGAAACGATAGAAACATGACGATGAAAGAACTGGAAAGCTGTATAGAGGCTTACGGAACAGATATTTATACTTTCTGCCTGCATTTAACTGGAAATAAAGAGCTTGCGGATGATTTATATCAAGATACATTTTTGACAGCGCTAGAGGGAATGGAGCGTATAGATAAGGAATCGAATACGAAAAGTTACTTGCTATCTATCAGTATTCGAATCTGGAAAAACACAAAAAGAAAATGGGCCTGGAGAAACAGGATTGCTCCTACCTCAGAGATTGTGGGGAATTCTGCCATTGATATAGCCTATGAGGAAAAAGATGGCGTGTTGGAGGATGAGAGATTAGAAGTAGTAAAATCAGCAATAGAGAAATTGCCGGGAAAGTATAAAATTATTATCCTTTTGTATTATATGGAAGAGATGCCGCAGGAAAAAATTGCAAAAATACTGCATCTACCCACGGGTACCATAAAAAGCAGATTATATGCAGCTAGGAAAATTTTAAAGTCTCAACTGGAGGAATATTTTTATGAATGATAATTTAGATACCATAATAAAAGAAGCATTATCCAATAGAAAAGCTCCAAGCCCAGAGCTGAATCGTCAGATTATTGTGAAGGCAAAGGAGAGAAATTGTATGAAACATAATAACATAATAAAAAAATCTGCTATGGTAGCAGCAAGTGTTTGCCTGATTGCAACAGGCAGTGTTACGGCATATGCCGCATATCGATATTTAAGCCCGGCTCAGGTGGCAGAGATTGTATCAGATAATGGAGCATTGATGGAGGCATTTGAAGGGGAAGAGGCGGTTTTGATCAATGAAACCCAAAGCAGCAACGGTTATGATATTACATTGTTAGGGATGGTATCAGGAAAAAACTTAGAGTTATATGTACCAGAAGATACGGCATCAGAATTGAATGAAACACATACCTATGCAGCGGTAGCAATAGCAAAAACGGATGGAACCAAGATGGAATATAGAAACTTCTGTGTTTCTCCATTGATTCATGGGGTAGATTTTCAGCTGGCAAACAATGGGACAATGGATGTATTTCTTACATGGTTTTTGCAGGATGGGGTAATTTATGAATTAATAGAATGTGATAATCTGGAAATGTTTGCAAAACGTGGTGTGCAGCTTGGAGTTACCGATACTTTTGGAAATGAAACTAGTGCCTTTCAAATGGATACTCAAAGTGGCGCTTACAGTAAGAATTCCACTTTTGAAGGAACAAATGCATTGTTTGACTTACCCCTGGATATAAAAAAAGCAGATGAAAAAGCCGCAGAAGCTTATATCAAAACATTGAAGTCCAAGATAGAAAAGCCAGCATCGGAGTCAGAAGAGGAAACAGATTTGGAATCAGATGCAAACAGAAATAAAATTCAAGCATTTGTTGATAAGATTACAAAGGATAATGTGGAGGAATACTTTACCCGAGATGATAATACAGTATTCACTGCCACACCGGATGAAAAAGGATGGATTGACTTTGGAAGCCGTTATATCGAAGAAGAAGGTTATGTGATGAATGGGGGCTCTGGATATATAAACTACATGATAGAAGATGGGCTGGATTTTAAAGTTACCGGATGGGTAACCTCTGGAGTGGGCGAGGAGCCTAATGTAGAATTTGACTTGTCGGATTTTCAGATTAATGTCATTGAGAAAAACGATGACGGCAGTTATACAACGGCAACATACAAGACAAAAGAGGATTTGTCGTATATTCTGAAATCAAAATCATAATATTCTTTTGACATAATTTGAGATAGGTGTTATTATAATTATAACAAAAGGTGCTACCGATGACGGCTCGCCTGATATATGATTAAGTTAAAATAACCGCTTCAGTTTACCAGACTTCGGGCGGTTATTTTTTTGCCTTGGAATCGTGCTGTCCATGCACGTAACCAAGACCATAAAATGTTGCACACAGTGAGAGCACTGTGATAAGGTCTGTAATTGTTAGCATAGACAAATCTCCTTTCCATTAGATTTCCCAATGGATTTCTATGTAATCGGAGCTATTAACTCTCCGCAAAAAGCGAACCGCCATCGTCACTGTGATAGCACCTTGAGGAAAATCCTCATAAATATAATAATAAACATTTGTTTGTAAATCAATCCCAATAAAAATTTCGTGCTAGATA
>CACXGE010000167.1 GCA_902767135.1 uncultured Lachnospiraceae bacterium
GTTGTAGAAATACAAATCAAAAGCATACACGTTGAAGTAGGAATGAAACATAAAAGTTTATAAGTTTTTATAAGTTTTCAGTAACGGCTAACATGAAATTACGAAAAGTACTCTGCACCACCTTTATCTCAATGATATTGATCCCCATGCTTTTATTTGGGCTGGTGCTGTGTGTCGTAGCTACAATGAAACTAAATACAATACAAAATACCTATGGCATTGAAAATATAGACTTCAGTAATCTGAATAATTCTGTTCAGATTTTAAATGAACTGACAAAGCATGCACACAGTGAAATGAAAAAAATTGCCAGGGAGGATCCAGATAAATTTACGGACCCAGCCTATTTGTCAAAGATGGAAAAACGTCTGGAAAAGGATTCCTCTTTTTTGGTAGTGTATCATGAAAAAGAGTTTATCTATATTGGTGTGAATGAGGAAGAGGAAAACTGGTACGAGATACTCCCAGAATATGAAGCCGTTGAGGATGGCAGTCATTTAGATGATGGGTTTTATGTAGCCGGAACTCTTCAGGCACTGATAAAAAAGGTGGATTTTGTGGATTCCAAAGGAGGGAAGGGCAGTGCCTTTATTGTTACTAAGTCCAAAGTTCTTCTGGATATGGCAAAATCCTTTATGAATGAACTTCTGCTTTCTGTGATTTTTGTATTGTTAGTCACAAGCAGTATTCTCACCTGGTGGATTTACCGGAGCGTGACAATTCCTTTAAAGAAGCTTAGACAGGCAACTCAGAATATGAAAGAAGGAAATCTGGATTTTATCTTGGAGGTGGATTCGGATGATACCTTAGGGGAGCTTTGTGCAGATTTTGAGGAAATGAGAAAACGTCTGAAGATGACTATTGAGGAAAAAATGGAATATGATAAGGAAAGCAAGGAATTAATCAGCAACATATCCCATGATTTAAAAACTCCTATCACAGCTATCAAAGGTTATGTGGAGGGTATTATGGATGGGGTAGCGGATACACCGGAAAAAATGGACCGTTATATTAAGACGATCTATAATAAAACGAACGATATGGACAAGTTGATAAATGAGCTGACCTTTTATTCAAAAATTGATACCAACCGCATTCCATATGCCTTTGACCGTATCAATGTGTCTGCTTATTTTAACGATTGTGTGGATGAGATAAACGATGAACTCACTGCAAAAAACATTAAGCTACAGTATTTTAATTATGTGGCAAGCGATGTAAAAGTAATTGCTGATGGGGAGCAGATGAAGCGCGTTATCAATAATATTATCAGTAATTCCATCAAATATATGGATAAGGAACAGGGAATCATCATTATCCGGATTAAGGATGTGGGAGATTTCATTCAGGTAGAAATTGAAGATAATGGAAAAGGTATTGGAGTGAAGGAGCTGCCTTATATCTTCGATCGATTTTATCGGACAGATGCATCCAGAAATTCAAAGCAAGGTGGCAGTGGAATTGGTTTGTCTATCGTAAAGAAGATTGTAGAGGATCACGGTGGTCAGATTTGGGCAAACAGTAAAGAAAACACAGGAACGGTTATGTGTTTTGTACTTAGAAAATACACGGAGGCGATTGTAAATGAGTAAAATATTGATTATAGAAGATGAGGAGAGTATTGCGGATTTAGAAAGGGATTATTTGGAAATCAGTGGGTTTTCGGTTGAAATCGAAAATTCCGGTGACACAGGTTTAAAGAGAGCACTAGAAGAAGAGTTTGATTTGATAATTCTGGATTTAATGTTACCAAAAGTAGATGGATTTGAAATTTGCAAAAGGATCCGGGAGAACAAAAATACTCCGGTGATTATGGTCAGCGCAAAGAAAGACGATATTGATAAAGTACGTGGTTTGGGATTAGGTGCGGATGATTATATGACAAAACCTTTTAGTCCAAGTGAACTGGTGGCAAGAGTGAAGGCGCATCTTGCCCGCTATGAGAGGTTAATTGGAAGTAATGTGACGGACAATGAAATTATTGAAATCCGTGGATTGAAAATAGATAAAACAGCAAGAAGGGTTTACCTGAATGGGGAGGAAAAAATCTTTACCACAAAGGAATTTGATTTACTGTGTTTCCTGGCACAGAATCCCAACCACGTGTATACCAAGGAAGAATTGTTTCAGAATATCTGGGATATGAACAGTATTGGGGACATTGCTACGGTTACCGTACACATCAAAAAAATTCGTGAAAAGATAGAAATGAACAATGCAAAACCCCAGTATATTGAGACCATCTGGGGTGTGGGATACAGGTTTAAAATGTAAGGCGAAAGTAACTATTCAGTACAGGTCTTAGCATTTACTGCTGAGACCGTAAGAAAATGTGCATTTTACGTATCTGTTCAGTAGTTCTGAACAGATACAGGCGAAAAAGAAAGAACAGTAGAACCTGGATGAGATTTCGGAAGAAATCTTAATAGGATAGATGAGACAGTCGTATAACAACGGCTGTTTTTTTGGGGCTGTAGTCGAAAAAAAAGAAAATATATGATACTATATATGTATGAAAAATACACAAGGGAGATGAAAAGATATGGCAGTACAAGGTGCAACAAGGGAGAAAACCCGTACAAAAATTGCAGAACCCACTCAGTACAATGTGATCATGCATAATGATGACTTTACCACAATGGAATTTGTTGTGGAAATATTGATGGATATTTTTCGAAAAGATATTGTGGAAGCAGAACGGCTCATGATGTTTGTACATCAAAAAGGACGAGCTGTAGTGGGAAAATACCCTTATGATATTGCGGCAACCAAGGTAGAGGAATCCATGGCAAGGGCAAAGGCCCAGGGATTTCCATTTCGGGTAACTATGGAGGAATGTTAAATGAGCAGTATGAACGAAATCATAGAGTTGCTTAACTGTGCAGTTGCCATTGCAAAATCACAGAATTACGAGTATATTTCTCCAGAGGTGCTTTTGCTTGCCATGTGTCAGCAGGAAGATTTTGTGGATGCCTTTACAGACTGTGGAGGCAACACAGAGGAACTGGCAGAGGATTTAAAGAAATATCTGGATGAATATATGAAATTAGAACATACAGTGGAGCCGGACTTTTCCTTTGGAACCAATCAGGTATTGATGATGGCACAGTTTAGTGCAGAGAGCAGTGGAAGAGAAATGGTGGAACTTTCCCATGTGATACATGGAATGTGGAGCTTAAAGGACAGCTATGCAGTTTACTACATGAAGCTTCAAGGGGTAGATGAGGTGAGTCTGTTGCAGGAACTTTCCATTTACGCAGATCAGGAAGCCTTTATCTATATGGAGGATGAGGAAGAAGAGGATACTATCAGCAATCCTATGGGAACCTTCTTGACTTGTCTTAATGATATGGTAGAGGAGACAAATCCATTGATTGGACGTGAAAGTGAATTAGAGCGTACCATTCAGATTCTTTGTAGGAAAGATAAGAATAATCCCCTACATATTGGAGAGCCTGGAGTGGGAAAAACGGCAATTACCTATGGATTGGCCAGAATGATAAATGAGGACAAGGTGCCGGAGCCACTTAAGGGTGCGAAAATTTATTCTCTGGATTTGGGAAGTCTCCTTGCGGGAACCCAGTATCGTGGGGATTTGGAAAAACGATTAAAGAAGCTTTTAGATGAAATCAGTAAGGAAGAAAAACCTATTATATATATAGATGAAATTCACAATCTGTCTGGTGCAGGTTCTACGGGAGAGGGTTCTTTCGATGCATCTAATATGCTTAAGCCATATCTGGCGGATGGAAGTATAAGATTTATTGGGGCTACCACCTTTGAAGAATACAAAAAATATTTTGAAAAAAACAAAAGTCTGGTACGCAGATTCCAGAATGTGGAGGTCTTAGAGCCTTCTTTGGAGGAAACCATCAAAATCTTGGAGGGACTAAAGAAGAAATACGAGAAGTTCCATGGGGTTCATTATGGAAAAGGAGTATTAGAATATGCCACGCAGATGAGCATGAAATATATTAATGAACGTTTTCTACCGGACAAGGCAATTGATTTGATAGACGAGGCAGGGGCTTACAGAAAAATTCATCCGTTAAGCCAGAAAACCCAGACAGTAGGAAAAGATTTAATTAACGAGATACTTACCAAAATCTGTCGTGTGCCAGTGGAAGTTACAGAGCAGGAAAAAGAGGGCAATTTAGCTACATTAAAATCAAGAATCCTCACAAAGGTGTTTGGCCAGGATGAGGCAGTGGAACAGGTGGTAAATGCAGTGAAGTTTTCTAAGGCTGGATTGATTGCAGACAACAAACCTTTATCCAGTTTTCTCTTTGTAGGACCAACAGGTGTGGGTAAAACAGAGGTTGCAAAAACTCTGGCTCATGAACTTGGGGTAAAGCTTGTACGTTTTGACATGAGTGAATACGGAGAAAAGCATGCAGTGGCAAAATTGATTGGAGCACCGGCGGGATATGTGGGATATGAAGAAGGTGGTCTTTTAACAGATGCCATCCGAAAGACACCATCCTGTGTCCTGCTTTTGGATGAGATTGAAAAGGCTCACCCGGATATTTACAATATTTTGCTGCAGGTGATGGACGATGCTACACTGACGGACAATCAGGGGCGTAAGGCGGATTTTCGAAATGTGATTATCATTATGACCTCCAATGCCGGAGCCAGCCAGATAGGAAAACCGGGATTGGGATTTCAAGCCCAGGATGTAACCTCAGATATTATTATGGAAGAGGTAAAGCATATCTTCCAGCCGGAATTTCGGAACCGACTAAATAAAATCGTAGTATTTCAGGGCATGAATCTAGAAATGGCAGGTCTGATTGCAGAGAAGAAATTAAAAGAGCTTGCCACATTGCTTTCACAGCGGAAGGTTGTTATCACCTATAATAAGGACGCTGTTACATTACTTCAGACTATGGGATGTAGTAAAGAATTTGCGGCAAGAGAGATGGACAGAGTGATTCAGAATGAAATGAAACCTCTGTTGGTAGATGAACTTTTATTTGGAAAACTGAAACATGGTGGGAATTGTAAGCTGGATGTGGCAGACAATAAATTTGTGGCGAAATTTCAAGGCAAACACAAAACAGAAGGGAAAGAGGGATTTAACAGATAAAATAAACATATAAAGAGTTATAAATAGTTGTTGACCTTTATAACTTTTTGATATGGCTTTCGACTGTATTTCGATTATGCCTTTTGAGATTAAACTGTATTTTTA
>CACXGE010000168.1 GCA_902767135.1 uncultured Lachnospiraceae bacterium
AATGCTGTCAGGAAAACAAATGTGACTGGGGTTAAGAAAAATTTCTTGAAATTAACTCTTGACAAAAGTCACTTCATAACAGGAGAGTACCATAGAGTCTGTGGTGTGATACAACATTACCCAGTAGGAGAGTTCGATGAAGAGTATTATCAGATGATTGAATGGGAGAAGGAAAAAACTGTTAGAAAGACCATTCTTCTGGTGGATGATGAGCCTATGATTTTAAAAACCTTTTATGGTTTCCTAAAAGACGAATACAATGTAAGTGCAGTTAATTCCGCAAAAGATGCATTCAACTATCTGGAGAAGCATATACCAGATTTGATTTTATTGGATTTTAATATGCCTAACATGAATGGCGGGGAAATGTTAGAGCGAATGAGAAAATTGACTTGGAAAAAATATTGTAATGTTCCTGTGATTTTTGTATCTGCGTTAACGGATAGGGCTTTGATATTAAAGTGTTTAATGCTATATCCACAAGGATATCTTATGAAACCGATCAGAAAGGATGATTTACTTTTGGCAGTAAAGAATTTCTTTGAAAAGCCAGAAGAGGAGTCTGTACAAGTAGTATAATGGTCAGAAGTAATTGTGGTTACCGTGCACAGGTATCTGTGTACAGCAACAAATAAATGAAAGGGGGATTTTTCTTGAAAAAAGTGTATGATATTATTACAAAAAGAAGATTACATATTTGCATGTACTATGTCTTTTTGATTTTGATTTTGGTCAGTGTTGTAAAAGTGAATAGGACGGACACAGACGACAGATTCCTAGAATTTGACAGCATTGCTTTCTCTGATGGTTGGCAATATGAATTTGAGGGGGGAGACAGTGGAGTCACCAGTCTCCCGGTATCATCAAGCTTGGCGAAACAGGGGTTGAATCCAGAGTGTCATCGTTTGTTTTTGAAAAACACCATACCCAAGTTGGATGAAAAGGTTAGTTTTTTCTTTCGGGCAAGACATACCGCAGTGCGCATATATGTGGATGGAAAAGTGGTAATGGATCGATTAAGTGAAGAAAAAGCGGAAGAAAAATGGTACAATCTGGAAGGAATATTTTACCATGAAATTCAGCTTTACCCAAAGGATTCGGGAAAAGAACTGGTGATAGAATCTTATGCTACCGCACAGAATTATCTTTCCACTCCGGGAAGTGTGTATTTGGGGGATAGGGGTACCTTTTTTATGACATTGATAAGAAACAAGGTAAAAACACTGATTTGTGCCTGTGTGCTATTTTTAGTGTCTGTATTGCTTTTGATCATGTGGATATTGGTAAACTGGGCAATGCACAGCAAAGTTCGGGAGATGCTTTGCTTAAGCTGGTTTACTATGTCAGTGTCTCTGTGGTTGTTTACAGAAACGGAACTGCTTCAATTTGTGTTCCGGGATACCAGGGGAGCTACTGTGTTGGCGTATGAGATTCTCATGCTTATGCCAACACCAATTGCTCTGTATTTTACCCATGTAAGCATTCGACCAATCGGAAAAATACTGTCTAACATTGCAGCAACTGTGCCTTTGGTGGTATTTGTGATAAACAATGGACTGCATTTATTGCATATTGCGAGTTTGCCAGAGTCTATGTTCATTTCACAGACTGTCTTGGGATTAGAAACCTTGTTTATTGCCTGGGTACAGATTTCAGAAATCCGTTATATCCGAAAGGTGAAACTGGACAGTCATTCCGTGGTATGGAAAGTTCCTATGCTTGGTATTCTGCTTTTTGTCCCTCTTGCATTTATAGAGATTATGAAATACATGTTTGCACCTATGAAGTATGCTAATGACGGTATTTTAATATCGGTGGGTGTAACCTTGTATATCTTATCCTTGGTAATAGATACTACACTAAGAGTAGGTTTAAATGCAATGAAATTAAAAGAAAATACGGAACTAAAAACACAGTTTCTTGCCAATATGAGCCATGAAATACGAACACCATTAAATGCAATCCTGGGCTTTAACGAAGTGATTATAAGGACTACAAAGGAAGAAAAGACCAGACGTTATGCCAATAATATTCATGAGGCAGGGGAAAGTTTAAAAAATATTATTAATTCCATTCTGGATATCTCAAAAATTGAGTCTGGAAAGCTGGAGATTTATTCCACAGAGTACAGCGCGTTACAGTTATTGAATAATGTGACAAGTATTGTTGCTACCCTGGCAAAGAAAAAAGGTCTTAATTTTATTGTAGATGTGGATAGCAATCTTCCGGAAATTTTGATAGGTGACGAAGCACATATCCATCAGGTGTTGATTAATATCTTGAACAATGCGGTGAAGTATACGGACAGTGGAAGTGTCACTTTTACAGTGAAGTTAATAGATATCAGTCCGGATGCACCGATTTGTAAGGTGTTCTTCTCCGTAAAAGATACAGGAATTGGAATTCGGGATGAAGACAGGGATAAGTTGTTTGAAAAGTTTGAGCGTTTGAATCTTGAGAAGAATGCTCATACGGAAGGAACCGGTCTGGGCATGAGTATTGTGGTACAGCTATTAAGGGCAATGGGCAGTGAAATTCAACTAAAGAGTGAATATGGTAAGGGCTCTGAATTTTTCTTTGAATTAGAACAATGCGTTACCAACAAGTCGTCGGTGGGTAATTTTGAAGAAAAGAGGAAGCTGTTGTTATCCAAGGGAACTGGAGATAAAACTGATTTTCAAGCACCAAAAGCAAGAGTTCTTGTGGTGGATGACGTTCAGATGAATTTAGACTCTGCCAGCGCTTTGTTGGAGTTTACCAAGATTCAAGTAGATACCGCTTTGTCGGGACAGCAGGCCATTGAAATGGTACGAAGTCATGTCTATGATTTGATTTTTATGGATCATATGATGCCTGGAATGGATGGGATTGAAGCCACAAACCAGATTAGAGAACTGGCAGGTAGTGAGAATAATCCATATTATGCTACGGTTCCAATTATAGCATTGACTGCCAATGCTATGGTGGGTATGAAGGAGGTCTTTCTCAAGTCGGGAATGCAGGATTTTTTAAGTAAACCCATAGAAATTGCGAACTTAAATAAAGTGATGAAAACCTGGCTGCCTTATGATAAAGTAGAATTGTTGACAGAGGAACAGATAGAAGAACAGATAGAAGAACAGGAAGATGTGGTAGACCAATGGAAGGTTGAGATTCCTTGTATTCAGATGGAAAAGGCAAAGGAGTTTAATGCAAACTTTGAAGGTTTTGAAAAAAATCTAAAAAGGTTTTTGGATGCTTATGAGGAAACAAGGAAAAAATTGGAGGAATATAGGCAGGCAGAGGATATCAAAAACTTTACCATCGCAGTTCACGGACTAAAGAGTACTTCGAAAATGATAGGTGCCATGGAATTGTCAGAAAAGGCATTAGAAATGGAAGAGATGGGGCATAGGGAAGAACTCAGTAATCATTGGGAAAAGTTAGAAAGCCTGTTTGATCGTTATGGTCAGTGTATTGCATCCATCCGGGATTATCTAAAGCTTGGGAAGACGGAGGAGAAATCGTCAGATGTCATTTCTCTAGAGGATTATGAGACCTTGATGGAACGAATTAAAACTGCAGCGGAGAACTTTGATATGGGTGAGTTTATGGCAATGGAAGATGAATTGTCTCAGATAGTACCACCAGTAGAAAAACAGGAAGAGTTTTTTAAAATCAAAAAAATGGTGACAGAGGCTGCTTTCGGTGATGTGACCAGTTATTTTGAATCGTAAAAGTAAAAAATAGAAATAAAAATAAAAATAAAAATAAAAATAAAAAAAGAAAGTGTTGTCATGCAATACTTTCTTTTTTTGAACGGTTTACTGTTTCACAGTTGTCGTTGACAGCAAAATAAAACATAGATACAATGAAACTGTTAGATAATAATGGTATGAGAGTTAAAAGTTAATTTCTGACTTTTGGCCCTCATATGAAATAATTCCAGTGAGAAAAATAGGAGAAAATATGGAAAAAGAAAAAGTAATTGCCTTATTGGAGGATTATGCGAAAAGAAATAATGAAGTATGTAAATTTGAAGAAGTGGAAGGCGGGGAATTGGTTTCAAAATATAGTTATGCGATTGCCAATGGAATTTTAGACGATTTTAGGATAAATCATAAAATTGTGATTCACCCGGATAACAGCATTGTATCCATGTCAGATATTCTTCTGGACACCCCAGAGGAGAGATATGATGCTATGCGGGAATTTATCATTATCCTAAATGGTGCCTGTCAGGAGGCAGAGTATTGCTTTTTGGAATACAGCGGTGATGTGTCAGTGTCCTACAGTGTTTCCTTTGAGGGAGAAACAGAAGAATTTTTTGATGATGAAAAAATCAATGAAATTTTCAATTATCCTTATTATTTGTTAGAGCAGTGCAGTCAGGGATTGGTAGATATGCTCCAGGGAAACTGCACTCCAAAGGAAGCAGCGGAGCCATTATTTGCAGAAGATGATGAGGAGGATGAGCCTGCAACTCTTGAGGATATTCGATATTTTTTTGAACATGGTTTATTGCATCAGGCATATTTTGACAATAAACTTGATTTCATTCATGAAATCAAGTCAGGAAAGGGAAAGTATTTATACGGAATTTTTAAAGAAGTATGTCTGGAAAATGATGTAAAGGCAAGGTATAAAGAGAAGGATTTTAAAGTGGAAGAAATCCAGTCAGAGAAAGGATATGAAATACTTAGGATTGTTATGCCGGAGCCGGAATGTGAGTCCCTGTGCTATGAAATCAATATGATGTATCAGTCCCAGACAGACAAATACCTTTATTTTATTTTGGAAAAAGGGGAAAACTTTAAAGACAGATACTTAAATTCTATGGATGCCCTAGGAAGACAATATAAGCATGGTGTTTATGGAAAAGACAGGAATGCTGTAGTAAAGGCCATGGATACTTTTTGGGAAAGGAAAAGTGAGTTAGTATGAATCATATCAAAGGATTTTTGATTATTATTACAATCTCTTTTATAGGAGAAATTCTAAAAATCATGTTACCCCTTCCGGTACCAGCCAGCATTTATGGAATGTTGATATTATTTTTGGGATTGCTGACGGGAATCATTCCTTTAGAAAAGGTAAAGAAGGTGGGGGATTTTTTCATTGAAATCATGCCATTGATGTTTATTCCGGCAGGAGTGGGACTTATGTCCTCCTGGGGGGTACTGCGTCCTATGCTGCTACCGGTGAGCGTCATAACTGTGGTGGGCATTATAACTGTCATGGCAGTCAGTGGTCACGTAGCACAGTTTATTATCCGCTATAATAAAGGAAAAGTGAAAAACAAAAATAAGGGAGAAAGAGACGATGAGTGAAATATTTTCTAATTCTGTTTATGCAGGTGTTACAGTAAGTTTGATAGCATATTTAGCAGGTGGATATCTAAAAAAGAAATTTAAGAAACCTGTTTTTCATCCTCTTTTGCTTTCCATTGTGTTTACTATAGTGGTATTAAAATTCTGTAATGTAGAATATGAAACCTACAATGAAGGGGCAAAATACCTAAGCTGGTTTCTAACACCGGCTACGGTATGTCTTGCCATCCCTTTGTATCAGCAGTGGGAGAGATTAAAACAGAATTTTCTGGCAGTGTTCCTGGGGATTACCTCCGGAGTGCTTACCAGTCTGGGAACTATATGGGTGTTAAGCAAACTAATGGGGTTGAATCATAAGGAATATGTCACTTTGCTTCCAAAATCTATTACCACGGCTATCGGAATGGGGGTATCTGAAGAACTGGGAGGATATGTCACTATCACTGTAGCAGTGATAGTGATTACAGGAGTGTTGGGAAATATGCTTGCCGAGGGTATCTGTAAGGTGTTTCGAATTACGGAACCTGTGGCGAAAGGGCTTGCTATTGGTTCTGCCGCCCATGCCATTGGAACTACCAAGGCTATGGAGATGGGAGAAGTAGAAGGTGCAATGAGTAGTCTCTCCATTGCCGTGGCAGGAATTTTGACGGTGATATTTGCCAGTTTATTTTCAGGATTTCTTATTTGATACAGTGTGTTACCCCCCTTCCACTTTTTTTTGTATAATATGCGTATAGTATTTTTTGTGTAAATGTTATATAATTTATGGTGTATTTTAAAAAAAATTAGTAACTATTCAGTATAGGTGTCAGCATTTACTGCTGACACCGTATGAAACTGTGTATTTTACAAAAATCGGGCAATTTTGCATGCGTAAGCATTGCCCGATTTACCGTATCTGTTCGTGGTTCTGAACAGATACGAAACTTCCATCTCAAAATTGAGACCACTATAAATGTATTCCATGGAAGTTTCGTAAAGCTGATGCACACAAAT
>CACXGE010000169.1 GCA_902767135.1 uncultured Lachnospiraceae bacterium
CCGTTTCCCCATCCCTTTATTCTGTTTTGTTTCTGGGATGAGTGACCGATTTGGTCCTGAGTCGTTCCAGATGGGTTTATTTTATCATGGAAGGAAGGATAAGTCTATGGATTTTGGGGAAGAAATTTTTCTGAGCCCCCCCAACTATATAAAAGCCCTGTAGTATCCCACAAGGCTTTTGACATCTTCATTGTTCGCTATTCTTGTATTCGCCAATAACATTCGTCCATTGAAACGGCTTACGAAGTCGAATCTCTTCTAATTCACTCATTTTATGATAAGTCCCTTTTCCCTTCTGTTCCCTAGGCTGAATTTCTCCCGTCCTTATTTTGCTCCAATTATCCTTAAATAATTTTTTTATTTCTTCCAACAACTTACTATATGTAGATTCAAAGGTTTCTTTATTTTCGTCAAAATACAATTCTTTCTGACAAAGAATATCCCCTGTGTCCAATCCCTTATCCACTTTATGAATAGATACGCCTTTAGGTGTATCGTCCCAAAAGCTAAAGAAATTAGGACTTGCTCCACGATTATAAGGCAGATAGGAACAATGCAGATTGATAATTCTCCCATCCATATATTCTATCACTTCTTCTTTTATCAAATGTCGATAATTGAAGCTAATTATAAATGAGGGATGCAATTGCTCTACTATACTTAAATCAATCTTATTTTGAAATGTGTATACTTTTTCTCCTATATTTTTCAGCCACTGATATAAATCCATTGTATTATCATTGTTTGTGAGAAATAGAATCGCTCCTTTTTCTACATTGTCAAAAGAAAACGGGGTTCCTCTTTCCAAATTTTTATTAGATTTCATACTTAAAATATCATTGATATACTTTGGCTTTATTCCATAGCCTGGTCTTATAATCCTTACATTTTCCTTTGTAAACTTTTCACCTGCTTTTATATCCTCAACTACAAAAATAGACCTTCTAAATACTACACTACTTTCTTCTTGTTTACTAACCCCATAAAATGGTTTACCCAATGATTTTTCTACGCATCTAATATCATCTACCATACTTTTAAATTCATCCGGTGTCATAGAAAAAGAAGCATCTGGATTTTCAATCTCCCTGCTAAGGCAGAAGTGTTTTTCGATTATGGAAGCTCCCATAGAAACTGCAGTTACGGCGCTCAAACTTCCCATCGAATGATCCGATAACCCTACAGGTAACCCAATTTTTAGCATCATGTCTGAAATTGTTCTTAAATTCATTTCACTGGGATTGGCAGGATATGCACTAGAACACTTCAACAATGCCAACTGTCGATTTCCCATTCTATAAACGGTTTCAACTGCTTCTCTAATTTCTTCTAATGTTCCCATTCCAGTTGACATAATAATCGGCTTTCCCTTAGAGGCAATATACTCAATCAATGGCAAATCTATCATTTCAAAAGAAGCCACTTTATAAGCTTCCAAACCTATATCTTCCAAAAAATCCACTGCACTTTTATCAAATGGAGTAGACAAAAAATCAATTCCTACTTTATCAGCTTCCGCTTTCAACTCTTTCTGCCATTCCCATGGGGTGTATGCCTTTCCGTACAGGGTATACAAATTTTCCCCTTCCCACGTACCATTTTTCACATTAAAGTATTTATTATGGCAATTAATTGTTAACGTGTCAGCAGTATATGTCTGAATTTTAATACAATCTGCACCTGCTTCTTTTGCTGCATGTATAATCTCTTTTGCTCTCTCAATACTCCCTGCATGATTCGCCGACATTTCCGCTATAATATAAGTTTTTCCATTTCCAATTTCTTCAAACTTCATATCTCACCCTACCACATTAATGTAAGTCAACTTTCTTTAATGCTTCCTTCAATTCTTCCACATTCATCCAGACTTTATTGTTATCTGAACTATAGGAGAATCCAGATTCTACTTTTTTTCCTCCTGGAATCACACGTTCTTCGCTCCACCAGGTGTAATGAGGATAGATGATATAGTGTTTTTCATATTCGTAAGTCTTCATAGAGTCTTCTCTGGTAATCATAATCTCATGAAGTTTCTCTCCCTCACGAATTCCCACCTCTGGCATTTCACAATCCTCGCACATAGCCTTTGCCAAATCTGTGATTTTAAAAGATGGAATCTTGGAAATAAAGGTCTCCCCACCTCTGGCTTCCTCCAAAGCTTTTAATACCAGCTGAACACCTTCCTCCAAGCTAATCCAGAATCTGGTCATCTGATAATCTGTGATTGGAAGTTCCTTTTTCCCCTGGTCCAAAATTCCTTTGAAGAATGGAATGACGGAACCACGGCTTCCTGCTACGTTTCCATATCTTACAATAGAAAAGCTTAAATCTCTGCTTCCTACATAAGCATTGGCAGCCACAAAAAGCTTATCAGATACCAGCTTGGTTCCACCATAAAGGTTAATTGGGTTTACTGCCTTGTCTGTAGAAAGAGCAACTACCTTTTTTACCGTTGGAGTATCCAATACCGCATTGATAATATTGGTAGCGCCATCAATGTTTGTCTTGATTGCCTCAATCGGATTGTATTCACAAGCAGGTACCTGTTTCATGGCCGCTGCATGGATCACATAATCTACACCGTTTAATGCCCTTTTGAATCTCTGTTCATCCCTGACATCCCCAATAAAGAATCTTAAGATACTTGCATATTCTTTATATTTATTTGCCATCTGAAATTGTTTAAATTCGTCTCTGGAATATATGATGATTTTCTTAGGTTTATCGTATTTTAATACATAATCTACGAAATGATTACCGAAAGAACCGGTTCCCCCAGTAATTAGAATGGTCTTGTCTTTTAACATTTGTTTCCTCCCTGAACATAACATTTTTTTCCATAAAATGTATTCATTTTTATTCTCTCTCTGATAAACTTTTATATTTATCGACAACAGCGACTAATTTCTTAAGAAATTTATCTGCTGGAAATTCTTCTCTAAGTACAGATAATACATTTTGCAAACTTTCATTTACCATGTATCATAAATTATGATTATTTTTTTAACTCTCCAAGGTTCTCATACACCTTATAAAACGCCGTTACCACATCTTTTAAATCTTCCTCTGTCATAAATGGACGCATCAATTCATGGGTAAAAAGCTTTTCGAAATGCATCGTTTCGCAAACAGGACAAATTCCCTTTTTGTATTCCACATTACTATTGCAGAAAGGATAACCATTATCCCCATATGCCATTCTTTCCTGAAACATTGGCTGTAAATACAATGGTTTCACATAACCACATCCAATACTCACACCTTCTGCCTCTCTTAGCTCTATTGGCATTAATTCTGCTTTTACTGCATTAATATAAGTTTCTCTGGATACTCCTGCCTGCCCTGCATCAAAGAAAATAGGATGCACATAATACGCATGTTCACATCCTTCACGCACCTTCGGTATTTGAAGAATTGGCAGTTCCTTTAAATGCTCTTCCAGAAAAGCTACATTTTTCTGACGCTCGGATAGCAACCAATCTAATTTCTTTAACTGCTCTCTTGCAATGGCCGCTTCTACTTCTGTCATTCGAAGATTAAACCCAATCATATTATTTAAATTCTTTACGCCCTTGGCTCCTACCACCGCTTCCGCATGATTACGAATCAAACGTATACGTTCTGCCAGTTCATCATTATTTGTAACTACCATACCACCTTCGCCACAGTGAATATGTTTGTGATAGTTTAATGAAAATACCCCAATATCTCCTAAGGTACCTGCAAATTTCCCCTTATATTTTGCTCCAGGAGCCTGTGCAGTATCTTCAATGACATAAAGATTGTGTTTTTTTGCAATCGCATTGATTCTCTCCATATCATATGGCTGTCCAAAAATATCTACCACAATAATCGCCTTAGTTTTCTCCGTAATTCTTTCTTCTATTGAATCCGGATCCAGACAAAAATGTTCTTCTTCAATATCTGCAAATACCGGAATCGCATTATAAATTAATGGTGCTGTAGCTGAAGCTGCCATGGTGTAAGGAGATACAATAACCTCCTCCTCTGGATTTAGCCCCACCGCACCCGCTGCACAATACAAACCGGATGTGGCAGAATTAACAGATATGGCATGTTTTACACCAAAATGGTCTGCCCATTCCTCTTCTAATGCTCTCACCTGGGGTCCGCCATAAAAATCATCAGCCCAACATCCTAAATATTTCGAAAGAATTCCAGAGCGAAGCACTTTTACTACTGCATCTTCTTCTTCCTTTCCGATAACCCTATATGCCGGAAACAGTTCTGTTCTCACCTTTTCTCCGCCTAAAATCGCTAACTTACTCATACCCATTCCTCCATAACTCTCTCTATATTAAAAATTGCATTTTCCGGAACATCCCACTTTACTTTCGGTAATCTTCCCTGAAAATAGCTTTGCATATGTTTCTGTGCTTCTTCTTTACTTAACACACTTTTCACCAATCCCTTTTTCTCCAAAATAAAAGAATTCTCCCTATCCAAACCTATTTGTAAACTCACTATCTCTTTTCCACACAAAGCACTTTCCAATAAAAACATAGATGTCATTCCTACAATCAAATCCGCCGAAGCAATCGCCAACTTATACTCTGTCTGATTATCCAGAAAATATGTTATATATTGTGTGTTTTTCAATCGTTCTTTCCATATTTCTATGTCTTCTTTCGGGTGGGGACGCACCACTACGCTTACGTTAAACCTACCTTTTTCTGTAATGTCTTTTAGTATATCGTGAAAATGTTCAAAAATGGTAACCTCTGTATAGCCCCAATATTCACTATTTTCTCCATATGTTTTGGTAATAGGCTCTGATGCAAATACAATCAATTTTCCCTTTCCTTGAGTATGCGAAAAATGGTATTCCTGAATACTCTTTTTATCAATCTCATTTACTTTTTGTCGAAACCATTCCAGATACGGCTGACCTGTCACTAAAATTCTATCTTGCGAAACACCATCCTCCTGCATTTTTTCCTTTGCAAATTCATCCATAACCAGTATCCTATCTGGTAGATATTCATGCTGCCTTTCCTGTTCATATTTTGCAATCTCATTTACTCCGTATTTTGAAAAGCGCAATCCATAATTTGTCCACTGATCTAATATGGCAAATGAAGGGATTCCCAATTTTTCCCCTGCCTTCCACATATACTTTTCTGTCATATCATCCGCACTGGTTCCCGTCAGCATAATATCCGGATTTAACTGCTTCACAAAAGTGATAACAGTTTCTAAATTAATTTCTTTTATTTTCTTTCCAATATCCTGCACCGGCAATCCGGCTGTCTGAAACTTTTGGAAGGCTACATCCTTTCCCCACAATAACACCTGATAAGTTTCGTTCAGTTTTTCTTCCATTGCCGTAATCACATTAGCACCACCGGGATCTCTGGCAAATAATAGTACTTTTTTCAATTCTGACTCCTAACATTTTTGCAATTTTTTACATATCTCCAATACTTTTTTTGCATCTTCTTTTGTACAGATTAATTCCTCTTTATTTTCTAATACATTATAAATATTATTTACAGCATTTTTAAAGGAACTGTCATATTGAACAGAATATGTCTGCACCGAAATATAATTATAATAACCGGCATAAGTTTCTGATGGCAACACCTTATATTCTTCTACTTTCATGCAGCCATCCGTCATCCGAATACGTCCTTTATCAAAAAATAAATCTATTTCAAACAATGTAGCAACACTACAATCTAAAGGATGCATAAAAAACACTCCGCCTGCCATCTTAAGTTCTGCCTCTACACAAGGATCATCTTTCTCAAAATCGATAAAAGCATAGTTACTTTTTGTATCTGTGATATCTCCCAATAAATAACGGATAAAATCTATCATATGAGAACCATTATGCAAAATACCCTTTCCATAATAACCCGTTCCACGCAAAAATTTTCCATATTCTGAAATTTTCTTTTTTAATTCCATAAATTCTGTCACGAACCGTCTGGTATAATTTACTTGCAAAGGTATATTTCTTTTATCATATAACCCACATATCTCCTGTGCTTCTCTCTGATTTTTAGTAATGGGTTTTTCCGCAAACACCAGCTTTATCGGATACTCTGCAATCTTCTTCAAAACTTCAAAATGATAAGCATCCGGAACGGTGCAACTAACCACATCTGCCTCCTCCATCGCCTCGTCCAATGAAGTATACGCTTTCACCTGCCATCGCCTAGCTGCTTCTAACGTTTTCTTTCTATCTACATCAAAAAAACCCATAAGTTGAAAATGCTCATTTCTAAGAAACGCATTGGCATGCGTCAATATCTCTTTACTATCAGGCGTATCAAATAAAGCTCCTATATTCCCCGCACCTACAACTACAACTTTATACTTCCTCATTTCTGTATCTCCCACCTTACTGTATTATACATGTTTTCTTTGAATATCTTTTACAATATCTAGTAACTGGGGTTTTTCTAACAGTAAGCTCACCACATCTTCACAACTAAAATCCGGTTTTTCTTCATATAATTCTTCATATATTGTTTTAATCAATTCATAATCTTCTCTAGTATCCAGTGTGATTTCAAATTCCGGATGATACACTTCTTTAGGCGCTACCCAGTTATAAAGTTTAAAAATTTCCGGATGTCTGTATATATATAAGGATACATGCTCATGATCTGTAGGATCCTTAGTTAATTCGTTCACTTTTTCTAATACTTTCACCGGATACACTTGCGTATCAAATCCTCTTGGAAATGTTCTTTCCAAAATATTTGCTGCATAATCATAGTTCCCTTTAAAAAATTGTTCCACCAAAAAATCCACATGTCTCCAATCTATCACAGGACAGTCCCCGGTAATCTCAACCAGTATATCTGCATTCACTGATTTTGCTGCGTCCAGCACCCGCTGAAGTACATCTTCCTCACTTCCCCTAAAATACCTGCAATCTAATGTATTACATAGTTCAATCACCGGATCATCCTCTTTGTTGACAGTGGTTGCTACAACTACTTCATCTAAATAATTACTTCGTCTCAATCGTTCAATAATATGCTGCAAATCCGGCTTTCCACAAAAATCCATCAATACCTTCCCTGGTAAACGTGAAGAAGTCATTCTCGCTTCAATTGTTGCCACAATTTTTTTTCCCTGATACATAGCCTTCACTCCATTTCAATTATTATTAAATCTAGTCCCTGATTTACTTAGTATTTATCGGTATATTACGCAAAAAATGAATAGATTATGAACAAAATCGGGGATAAAATTAGAAAGAAAAAAGGAGTTTGCCGCATACATACTCCTTTCTTTCATTCTCAATCAATATTCAAATATTTTACGCCTCTAAAAAAGGGCACTGTATATCCCCCAAATCCTCTTTTAAAATTAGAAATATTTATCAGCTTTTGTTCTGGATTATTATAATGTGTCGGTCCAAAAACCTGCTCTCCCATCTCATGAAATTTAATCCCACGTCTTTTTAGTTCCAGTATAGTATTCCAATGTAAAAAATGTCCCACAGGAACTCCCTCTAATTTTTCTTCCAACTCTCCATAAGAACTATAGTAAGACGTATCCTTATAGATAGTAATGACCAACACTGCCACATTTTCTCCATTTTTTTCAGCTATTGCCACAAGACCATTTCCCGATTTCACAAACCTATAATAATGGTAATACATTTCAGAATTTCTAGTTACTTTTCCAGCATCCAGTTCGTAAATACGTTTATATTCCTCAATCACATCCTCTGTGATATTTTCATGGTCATAATACCTAATCTTATAATCTCCTTTATTGATATATCTACGATATGTTTTTCGCACTTCTGTCCACAATATTACCTCTTCTTTTTGCAAATCAATTATCTGCGTCAACGAAGAATTATCTATGTATCCTTCTTTTAAAAGAAAATTGTAATTACATATCTTATTTCTACTATCTGGATTAGAAAGGGGGTCGTATCTTAGCTTAATACTGACACATCCGTAATTTTTAGCAACACTTCCAATATATTTTAAAATTTCTTCTATGTATTTCTCCTGTTTCCGATATTCTAATGTGCTCCCTACTATTGGAATTGGACAATAAGAATTTGACCAACTTACCGTATACCCATCCTCATTATTTTTTTCGATATAAAAAACCGCAGCCCCCACAATCTTCTTGTCCACCAGACAAAGTACACTTTCGTTTGAAACTATATTGATTGCGTATTCTACATCAAAATTAATTTTTTCGGCTGTATAATTAAATGTACATCCATCCAACTGCTCTAAATATAAATTCCACTCTTCGTTTTCTATATCTATAAATTTCATAAACTCCATTATAGCATCCTCCCCAATACCCAAATTAAATTTCTAACGGTACACAAATACCGACACATCACATTTTTCATAATGATGATGCACATCGACCTTCCAGCTGAGGTTTTCTATGCAATAGTTAAATATTTCCTGTGGGTTATGGTAACTCCTAGCATCATCTCTGAAACTCACATAGGATGATATAAAATTAAATGCCATCCCTTTTTCGCAGTGGGCAAACACCGCTGACAACATTTGTTTCATAAATTCTGTTGTCATACCTTGATTAAACACTCCACACATAAAAGCATAATCATATCTTTCCTGCAATGGCACCTGCATAATATCTTGTGTCAAAAACCTTGCCTTCGGATACTTTTTCTTTGCAACCTCTACCATTCCCCCAACTATGTCGATTCCTGTATACTTAAGGTTCTTAATACCACAATCTTTCACAAAATATTCGTACAATCCTCCCAATCCACAGCCAATATCTATGATGCTACTATCTGAAAGCTCTGCTATTTTCTTTAATTCCTGATATCTCATAATCATTGGCTTATCCCATTGACATGACCTTGTATCATCTCCATATTTTTTAAAAGCTTCCTCAAAAATTTTTTTATTTTCCTGTACACAATCCATTTTTTTACCTCTACACCTACCCAAACACTACTTTCAATTCATACAATAACAAATCCGCCAGTTCAACATAATTCTTATTGACATAAGCTTCCTGAATATTTATCAATAATGTGTTCCAGTCAATTCCCACTTCCGTACTTACTAAAGGTTCGATGTTATCTAACATCTGAATAAACCCCGTTTCTATTTCTTTTGTACTCAGCTCATAGATAGACTTAACTAGATTGTCGATGTTTTCTAATAATTCTTCCTTCAATGTTACTCCTCCATTTTCTCTAAATACTCATCATATTCTTTTTCAACTGTCTTTTTCAATTTTTCACATTCATCGATAAGCACTACACAGGCTCTCTTTACTGCCCCCATCAAATTGCCTTGTGCATAAAGGTTTTTTAACACATTAACAGCAGTTAATTCATTTCCTAAAGCCTTTACATATGTAATTGTCTGCGTAATATACTGCTGGAAAAATGTAATGGTATCTCTTTGATTTATCATATAATTGATAATCTGATCTCCTTTTTGCATTTTTTTCACAATATTAACTAATTGATTTTTTGGTATGTTGTCATTGATTCGATCATATACTTTTTCCAACGTTGCGTAATGTTCTTCTGTTTTCTTCTTTGTCTTGTAAAGCTTATGTATCAAAGCATCGGTTTGCTTCAATATTTCTTCTTTTTTCTTAAAAACTTCTTCCTTACTTATGGAAATCTCATCTACATATTCATTTAATACTTTTTCTTTTGTTCTTGTACAATACTTTGAAATAGCTTCTTCTAATGTCATAATCGTGCTGCCGGCTATTTTGGCGCCACCTTCTGTTGCATCAATCAACTGAATATCTGGATTCATTTGTGCTTTGTCTTCAAACCAGAAACGGAACTGATTATAATATTTGTCTGTTGGTATCATTTCCCCATAGATATCCTCTACCATCAATCCATCTGCTTCCTCTGCATTATTTTCTCCCTCATACTCAGTATGGGTAAAATCACTATGTTTTCTATTTCCGGTAAACGCCAAATCCTGTCCAATCAATATAATGGGATTACAACCCATAAGTTCAGCTGAGGCATATGCTAAAGTCGCACAGGACATCCCTGTATTAATAAATCTAAGATTATCAAACTGTTTGTTCCACCAGCCATCTACTCCATCATCATTTTTGCTTACAATGATTTTTTTTCCAGGATATTCTTTATATGTCTGTGCCCAGGAAAGGGACGGACCGATGAGCACAGTTTCTTTATCAAAATCTTTTCCTTTGAAATAATAATCATAAGTTTCCACTCCTCTTTCAAGTGTTGCAATGGCATCCGGTGTCACACCATGCATTTTACATGCAGTCCAACTTGCATCGCATGCTATGATCACTGCCTTATCTTTGGCTTTATGGAGTATATCTATATTTTTTTCCAAAGAAGGACCTGCTGATACAACAATCGCTGGCATTCCTTTATAGGAATTATATAAGTCCATCAAATCCGGTGTCTGCATACATGCCACAAAATTTTGTGCATTCTGTTGAAATCCTTGCAATACATCTTCCAAGGAATTCCCCAATGCCATAAAATACTGTCCCATTTTTTTAATAGATGCATTAACTATCTCACGGAATTGTCCTATATACTGTTCATATGCAGGACATGTTATAATCTCTATGTTACATGCAAGTTTTGTCCAATTCATCTGTATCAAATCAAAAGCAAATTCCCTCTCTTGTAGATTTCTATGGTTTTCCCACCATAACAGGACTCTCTTTTCCACAAGAATGGGACTTAAGCCTATATTATCCAAAACATATTTTAGTATCTGGTCATTTGGCTCATATATTATAATCTTAGAATCTCCTGATTTTTCCTGTATTAGTTTTTCGAGCATTTTGGTATTTCCTAACCCCAAGACGAAAATTAAATGCTCCTTATTTTTTTCAATTTTTGAAGTGTAAAGTTCAAATTCCTTTTCAAAATTATCACTTTCAAGTTTCCTTTCTACACCTTGATATATATAATACAATTTGCCTTCTCTTTCAAAAACTTCTGTTTCACTGTATCTAATGTTATCTAGACCCTCATATCTTTCAGGAATTTCTAACGTACAATTTTTCAATAATTCAATGTTCTTATCATACATTTTCATAAATACTTTTACTCCTTCTGATACAAAAAGGTAGAGAGAAACCTCTCTACCTTTTCATTCATAATTAAAACAATTACTACTGTAATAAACTCATAACTCCCTGTGTCGACTGGTTTGCCTGTGCTAACATTGACTGACCTGCCTGCATTAGGATATTTTCCTTGGAGAACTTGGTCATTTCTTCTGCCATATCAGTATCACGTAAGCTTGATTCTGCTGCCTGTAAGTTTTCACTTGATGTATCTAAGTTTGCAATGGTATGCTCTAATCTATTCTGAGTAGCTCCAAGCTTTGCTCTTTCTGTAGATACCTTCTGGATTGCCATATCATATGCTTCAATTGCCATAGAGGCACCCATCTGTGACGAAACATCCAATGCCTTTCCTGTTGTTTTATCTGCAATATCCAATGCCTGTGTGGTCATCGCATTGATTCCAAGCTTTACTTCCTGTCCCGCATTCGCTCCAATCTGAAGTCTTAATGCATCTTTTCCTGTCGGTGCACTTTCTGTTGATCTGCATTCTCCAAGTGTAATTGTAATAACATCTCCTGCCTTCATATTTGTAGCATTTGAAATTGCAACAATCGCATCTGTTTCTCCATTAGCTGCACTTACATAAATCTTGTTATCTGAAACCAATGCAAGCTGAGCCTTTCCAACCTTGATTCCTTCGCTAGTAATCGTTACATTTGCTGATGCACCATGTAATGATTTTACTGTATATCCACTGCCTGCTGCTCCAACCTTTCCCTCTGAGTCTGCATCCCGATTTAATTCAATACGGATTACATCAGATTCTTTCGAGAATTTTAATTCTGAAGATGTTGTATCAACCTTAACTAATGAGTTTGAGAAAGTACCTTCAATTTTGTTTGTACCTTCCTTCTGGTCTACAGCACCTTTTCTGTCACCATTAAGAAGCTTCTTGGTATTGAATTCTGTTGTATTTGCAATTCTGTCAACTTCCTGTGTCAACTGATCAATTTCATTTTGAATCTGTGATCTATCGTCCTCTGTATTTGTATCTGAAGATGCCTGAACTGCCAATTCTCTCATTCTATGAATGATAGAATGTGTTTCTGTTAAAGCTCCTTCTGCTGTCTGGATTAACGAGATACCATCTTCTGCATTTGTTGATGCCTGGTCAAGACCACGAATCTGTCCTCTCATCTTTTCAGAAATGGCAAGTCCTGCTGCGTTATCTCCCGCACGATTAATTTTATAACCAGATGATAACTTTTCTGTAGATTTTGCTAATTTCTTTGTTGTAGTTCCTAAATTTCTGTTCGCGTTCATCGCGGTCATGTTGTGCTGAATAATCATTCTTTTTCCTCCTTGAAATCAAAGTAACTTCCTTGCTACTTGCTTTTATTGTATAGTTTTTTCTGTTATCTATCATAACATCTCACTTTTATTTTATCGGAACTTTTCTTATTATCTTTATATTTATTCCAAAGTTTTTTTATTTTTTTCTCTAAATACAATAATCAAAATAATCATCAAAAAAGAAGGGTGTGTTCCCACACCCTTCCAAATATAACTTTAAAATTCAATTTACCTATTAACCAAGTAAGCTTAATACACCCTGTGTTGACTGATTTGCCTGTGCTAACATAGACTGACCTGCCTGCATTAAGATATTGTTCTTTGAGTACTTGGTCATTTCTTCTGCCATATCTGTATCACGTAAGCTTGATTCTGCGGACTGTAAGTTTTCACTTGATGTATCTAAGTTTGCAATAGTATGCTCTAATCTGTTCTGAGTAGCTCCAAGTTTTGCTCTTTCTGTAGATACTTTCTGGATTGCCATATCATAAGCCTCGATTGCCATGGATGCTCCTGTCTGTGTAGATACATCCAATGCTTTTCCAGTTGTCTTATCTGCAATATCCAGTGCCTGTGTTGTCATTGCATTGATTCCAAGTTTTACTTCCTGTCCCGCATTCGCTCCAATCTGAAGTCTTAATGCATCTTTTCCTGTTGGTGCTCCTTCTGTTGATCTACATTCTCCAAGAGTAATTGTGATAACATCTCCGGCCTTCATATTTGTTGCATTTGAGATTGCAACAATCGCATCTGTTTCTCCAGCTGCACTTACATAAATCTTGTTATCTGAAACCAATGCAAGCTGAGCCTTTGCAACCTTGATACCTTCACTAGTAACCGTTACATTTGCTGATGCACCATGTAATGATTTTACTGTATATCCACTACCTGCTGCTCCAACCTTTCCCTCTGAGTCTGCATCCTGATTTAATTCAATTCGGATTACATCAGATTCATTAGAGAATTTTAACTCTGAAGATGTTGTATCAACCTTAACCAATGAGTTTGAGAAAGTACCTTCAATTTTATTTGTACCTTCCTTCTGATTCACAGCACCTTTTCTGTCACCATTGAGAAGTTTCTTTGTATTGAATTCTGTTGTATTTGCAATTCTATCTACTTCTTCTGTTAACTGGTCGATTTCGTTCTGAATCTGTGTTCTATCGTCATCTGTATTTGTATCAGATGATGACTGTACAGCTAATTCTCTCATTCTCTGAATGATGGAATGGGTTTCTGTCAATGCACCTTCTGCTGTCTGGATTAATGAGATACCATCTTCTGCATTGGTAGATGCCTGGTCAAGACCACGAATCTGTCCTCTCATTTTTTCAGAAATAGCAAGTCCTGCAGCGTTGTCTCCGGCACGGTTAATCTTATAACCAGATGATAACTTTTCTGTAGATTTTGCTAACTGTCCTGTGGTTACACCTAAATTTCTGTTGGCATTTGCTGCCGTCATGTTGTGCTGAATTACCATAATAAATTCCTCCTTGAATGTTTAGTGCCTTCCATGGCACTATATATTATTTTTTATAGTTTTTAGTAATGCTCCCCGTGTTTTCTATGACCGTACGCTTCATATCCTAAAACTCAGCTTGATTACTTGCTATATATATCGACGGTCAGGTTAATTCCTTAACCCCTTTTTGTGATTTTTTTTAACTTTTTTTGTGGTTTTCTTGATTTTTTGTGATAAATGCCGTAGTTTTGCCCCCTAAATCCTAATGTTCTTTCCCAATTATATGTTATTTTTTTACTTTAATTTATGAGAATTTTGAAAATCTTCCCATATCGTTTCTACATAAGAAAGCTCCACACCATACTGCTCTGCCACAATTTGAATCACCTGGGCTTCATCTGGGTTAAATTTCAGTGCCACCGCAATTGTTTTTGGAATATCTTCTTCGGTGACTTGCTGGGTGACCTGCTCGGTGACCTGCTGGGTGACCTCTTGGGTTATTTCCTCCATCTTCTGACTCACCTTTTCATTCACTTTTTCTTCAATTTCTGGTTGCATCAACTCTATCAAAGCTTCACACACAGTCAGTTCCTCCTTTATTGTTTCAAATATTTTATTATTCTCTTTTACTGCCACCTGCAGCACCGACTCACTTAATTCCCTGTCCAGTTTCGTTGACTGTTTATCATACTCTTTTACAAGTTCTTTGGCTACTGACTTCTTTATTCTTTTATTTAAAGCCTTCAGCCATATATGCTCCGTTTCCTTTAATTCATCCACTACGATAATCTGCACATCAAAGGCACAGATATTTTTATATACATAGATTCCGTTAGAATCCTGTTCGCACAAAAAATCATACTTTTTCAGCATTTTCATCAGCTTTACCGGTTTTTCATTTCTGACATAAGTAATGGTAATATCATCTGCCTTGATTCCATCCACCGTTTTTGACTGCGCTTTATAGGCGCTTGCATATGAAATCCCCTTATAGAAGACATCGATATTTAAATCATCCCCCGGAGATTTGTATTCAAACATATTATGTCCCTTAAACAATTTTCCTATCTCGTTTTGTATTGGCTTATTTGAAGTCCTGCGAATCACCAGTAAATCAATCTGTACTGGTTTTGTATTTAATACATGCTCTTTATCATATACCAAATCATCCCTGTTTTCCTTCAGCTCTAATTGTATGGCTGAGTAGAACGCGGGATGCCATTGTGTTTTTCTTTTTTCCATATATTTCCCCCATTATACTATCATATTTGTTATCTTTCCGCAACGTCTCCCCCAAAACGTTTTCGATTGATGTTACTATCTGTGAAAATTTTGTTGATTAACGTGA
>CACXGE010000170.1 GCA_902767135.1 uncultured Lachnospiraceae bacterium
AGATATGATACTGTTACAGGAAAGTCAATTAAAGTAGAAGATAGAATAGGATTGTTAGATAGAAAGTTGAGGATTGTATCTGAAAACTGTTCAAACGAAGAAGAGTGGATAGAATGGTCAATAGTAGCAGTAAAAAATGTATATGGCTTTGATTGGCAAGGAGATAATGTTCTATTAGCTAGAGAAAACTTATTATATACTTATATTGATTATTATCATAATAAGTTCAATAAAAAACCAGATATTGAATTAATAAAAAAAATTGCTAGTATTATAAGTTGGAATATATGGCAAATGGATGGTATTAAATATGTGATACCAAATAGTTGTAAAAATGAGAAAGTAACAGAAATTACATTATTTGGAGATATCACAAATGAGTATATTTGTGAAGGTTGTAAAACAGGAAATAATAAAAAGCATAATGGGATATATTGCAAAATAATGAATTGGGAAACAAATAGAAAAGTTAAATTTGAGACTTTATTAAAGAAAAAATAGGAGGAATAATGGAAGGAAAAGAAATTATAGATAATATAATAATTGGTAGAGTTGAGCCATATATTTATGCATTCACAACTAATACTGTTCCTAATTATTTAAAAATAGGTGATACATATAGACCAGTACCAATTAGATTAAATGAATGGAAAAAATATTTTCCAGATTTAAAAGAAGAATATAAAGGAAAAGCTATGATTAATTCAGATGTCTTTTTTAGAGATTATTCTGTACATAAGTATGTGGAAGAAGAATTAGGAAGAGCAAGATTAAAACAAGAGAATTTGCCTAAAGAAATATATTATTCAAATGAATTCTTCGAAAATGCTACAAAAACTGATGTTAAAGAAGCAATTGAAGATATTAAAGAAAGCTATGTTAAAAATGATAACAAATATCAGTATTATGATGCTAATACAAGCCTTCCAGAAATATTTAAGTATAAGAGAGAAGAAAAAGAATGGCAACCAAGACCAAATCAAAAAGAAGCAATTGAGAATTTTAAAAATGCAAGAAAAAATGGAAGAAAAAATTTACTTATGTATGCAGTTATGAGATTTGGTAAATCTTTTACTTCAATGATGTGTGCAAAAGAAATGAGTGCAAATTTAGTAGTAATTGTATCTGCAAAAGCTGATGTGAAACTTGAATGGAAAAAAACTGTTGAAATTCCTAAAAACTTTGATGGATATAGTTTTATTACTTCTGAAGAGTTAGCAAGAAATAATAATGAAATAAGTGAAAGATTATCTAAAAATGAAAAAGTTGCTGTGTTTCTTACATTACAAGATTTACAAGGTGATTTAATTAAAGAAAAACATAAGGATATATTTAAGAATAAAATTGACTTATTAATTGTTGATGAAACTCATTTTGGCGCAAGAGCAGAAAAATATGGAAAAGTGCTAGAAAATACTAAATATGAAAAAGATATAAAAGATAAACATCAAAAAGAAGAAAATAATATTAATGAGGTAGATAATAATATAAAAATATTAGATGTTGATATGACATTACATTTGTCTGGAACACCATACAGAATATTGATGGGAAGCGAGTTTGAGAAGGAAGATATTATTTCTTTTTGTCAGTTTTCAGATATAGTAGAAGAACAGGAAAAATGGAATAATGAAAATATATTAAATGACAATATTAAAGAATGGGATAATCCATATTTTGGATTTCCACAGATGGTAAGATTTGCTTTTAATCCAAGTAAAAAAGCAAAAGAAAAATTAAAAGAATATCAGAAAAATGGATATACATATGCATTTTCTGCTCTGTTAAAACCAAAATCTATAAAAAAAGCAGATGATGATTCTCATAAAAAATTTGTAAATGAACAAGAAATTTTAGAATTGTTTGAAGTTATTGACGGATGCAAAGAAGATGAAAATGTACTTGGATTTTTAAATTATGACAAAATAAAGCAAGGACAAATGTGCAGGCATATTGTGTGTGTATTACCATATTGTGCATCATGTGATGCTCTAGAAGAGTTGATAAATAATAATAAAGACAAGTTTAAGAACTTAAATGAATACGAAATTATAAATATTTCTGGGGTAGATAATACAAATAAATATAGAACTATTGCTGAAATAAAAGATAGAATTAAAGAATGTGAAGAAAACAATGTGAAAACATTAACATTAACTGTTAACAGAATGCTAACAGGATCAACTGTTGAAGAATGGGATACAATGATTTATTTAAAAGATACATCATCTCCACAAGAATATGATCAAGCAGTTTTTAGACTTCAAAATCAATATATAAAAAATTATGTAGATAGTGAACAAAACATTATAAAGTATAATATGAAGCCACAGACATTGTTAGTTGACTTTGATCCTTATAGAATGTTTGTATTGCAAGAGCAAAAATCAAAGATATATAATGTAAATATTGAAGAATCTGGAAATTCATTATTGGAGGAAAGAATAAAAAACGAGTTAAAAATTTCTCCAATAATTACAATAAATAAGAATAAAATTTTAGAGATTGAACCTAAAAACATTATGGATGCAGTTAGTGAATATTCAAAAGAAAAAGGAGTAATGGATGAGGTTAATGATATTCCTGTTGATTTAAGAATATTAGATAATGAAGATATAAAAAATGTTATTGATAAACAAGCAGAACTTGGA
>CACXGE010000171.1 GCA_902767135.1 uncultured Lachnospiraceae bacterium
GCCGGAGTCGGAAACAACGTTACAGGAAGAACAGCAGGATGAGCAGCACGATGTGGCGGAGGATTACCGGTATACGGGACCGGTGGATATGAATACCGGCGAACCGGTTGAGAATACGGAGAATGGCATAAATACCGGCACAGCGGTGGTCAATCTTCCGGATGGAGGAAGTTATAACCGTACCGATCATTCCTTTGTCTATACGGTATCGGGGCAGTCACTGTCCCTGCATTCCTCCATTGCGAATAACATCATCACAACAGAGCCGGTAAGTCTTAAGGCGGATGACGGCCTGGATGTTGTACTTTATAAGAATGCCAAGCCGCAGAATGATGTGGATCTGTCCGAAGTAACGCTGCCCGGAACCTATACCGTGGTAGCCAAGGGAAAAGAGACCGACCATCAGATCCTGACTTTTACCATTGTTACCCCGGTCACAGGGGCCATTGACAGGTACAAGCTACCGTATGGATTTGTGGTGACCGGAGTTGTTTACAATGATAAGGCCGTGCAGAATCCCGATCCGGGGACAGTGGATCTGACACAGGAGGGAACTTACCACATCAGTTACAGTTGTCTGGCAACACAGGTATCCTATGAGCTGCAACTTGAGGTGGATCATACGAAACCACAATTTAAACTAGAGGGAGTAAAAAAGGGACTGGCCCGTGGCCCTGTCAGCATTATCAACGTGGCAGAGGGTGAGACGGTAAGCGTCACATCCGGTGACAACGAGGTGAAGATCGGAAATGATCTGGTGATCCGGAATGTGGGGCGTTACAAGGTAACGGTCACAGATAAGGCAGGGAACACAAAATCGGAAAGTTTTACCATAAGGATGTATTTGAATTATCAGGGAATTATTTTTTTCTTGCTGTCTTTTGGAATAATTGCAGCAACAGTTGCATATATGGTTGTTTCAAGAAAAAAGTTGAGGATAAGGTAATATGTTTGATTGGTTAATGGACGGTATTGATGGTCTGATGCAGACCATCGGGGATTATTTCCTCTATAATTTTATCTTCAAAGCCTTCTACTATCTGGAGATTGCGCTGTGCTATGTCCTGAGTTGGCTGGAAGAAGTATACAAGACCTTTACCGGTATGTCCGATGTGACCTACGACGGTAGTCAGATGTCGCTTTTTAATGTATTTATGCAGAACAAAGCGGTGAACGGTGTATTTCTTGGAATGGCAGCCATTGGCATTGTGTTTGCTTTTATCTCTGCCATCATTCAGGTGACCCGCAAGGCCCTGGATATTGATGATAAGGTGAAGCCATCCCATGGACAGATTCTGGGAAATTTATTCCGGTGCATTCTGATTATTATTTCCATGAACCTGTCGGTTACGATCGTTGTAACGTTTTTGGATACGCTGATGGATTCTCTGGATTATACCTTTGATAATGCCTATGAGCTGGGAAAAGGACCTTCGGAGCATTACTTCACAAACGAAGAGTTCGCAGCCATGGGAAGAATCTTCAACACCATTGGAAACTACTCTTTGAATCCTTCCTACAAGAACCGTTACAGCATTAATGCCTGCTACAACGAGATACGCAGTGATCTTCAGTATCTTGGGAACCGTAAAATATTTACCTTCTATTATGAGACCCTGGATGAGGACGGAAATGTTGTTCCTACCTGGCAGTCGGTGATTTCAAATATTGCCAATGCAGCGGATTATACGGTGGAGCAGCCCGTGGATGTCTATAACGAAGGTATCGCCAATGCCCTGTCGGATGCCATGACGATCATCAAGTCGGACGCCAATATCGAGGCATTGGATTATTATCACAGATTAAGTTACAAAGCAGATGAGGATATCGGATTTGACCGTATCGTATTCGTATCGGCAACCATGGGTTTTGCGAGGACAGCCGGAGCGAAGAACAATCAGTACAATATCAGACCTTCCATGGATGATGCGGTACGTGATCCTTACTACCGTGGAGCAAAGGATATATACAATATCGACCAGGTAAATCAGGATTTTGATATCAGTATTTTCAAGACAAACTACCTGGTGGCCTATATCCTGACCATCCTGTTGATCTACAATATGGGACTTATCATTTTGACCGCTGTGGCGCGAATCTTCAATATGATATTCCTGTATGTTATATCACCACCGATTATCGGATTGATGCCGTTGGATGACGGAGGAAAATTTAAGCAGTGGATGACCGCCTTCATCGTTCAGGCCTTCTCCATTTTTGCAACCATTATATCCATGCGGCTGTATCTGATTTTTGTACCGATCATATTAAGCCCATCCTTTGTATTTCATGAGAATGTACTGTTCGACATGATCGGTAAGCTGTTACTTCTGTATGGAGGCATGGAGGCCGTTGGAAAAGCCAATGGAATCCTTACCGGTATTCTTGCAGATCAGGCCGGAATGCAGTCCATCCAGGCCGGCGATATGAAAGGTTCTCTTGGAAAACTTGCCGGTGGTGTGGCAGCAGCTGCAGCAGGCGCCTGGTCTATGGGTAAGTCAGCCGTCGGTGCTGTTGCATCCGGAGCAAAGGGCGTAGGAGGAGCAGCATCCTCCCTTGCAGGAAAAGGACTCGAAGCAATGACAGGTTCCGGAGATTCCGGTGGAGCAGGAGGATCCGGCGGAGCCGGAAGTGATCTGCCGGAGAA